>NZ_JRKB01000069.1:0-67123 GCF_000800945.1 Plesiomonas sp. ZOR0011 | reverse complement strand
AACTGACAAGGACAGAGTCGGCCCACGACGTGCGGTACAAAGTGGCTTGATCACGCCGCAAGCCATGAAACGGGCCATGCTGCTGGTACTGCTGCTGACTTTGCTAAGCGGTGGGGTGTTGATCCTGCTGGCCTGCCAAAAGCCGGAAGATATTCTCGGATTTCTGGTAATGGGCGTGCTGGCGATCGTGGCCGCCATTACCTATACCGTGGGTAACAAGCCGTACGGTTATATGGGGCTCGGTGATATTTCGGTGCTGATTTTCTTTGGTCTGCTCGGCGTGGGCGGCACTTATTATCTGCAAACCGGCCACTTTGAAGCCATGGTGCTGCTGCCGGCGCTCGGCTGTGGTTTGCTGGCTACGGCGGTGTTGAACCTCAACAACCTGCGTGATATCGATACCGATCGTCAGTGTGGCAAAAACACCTTGGCCGTGCGCATGGGGCCACTGTGGGGCCGTCGCTACCATCTGCTGCTGTTAGGTGGCGCGCTGCTGAGCTTGGCGCTGTACGCGGCCTTGGCGGTGCATACGGCGGTGATCTGGCTGTTCCTGCTGGCTAGCCCGCTGCTGCTGCGCCACGGTATGGCGGTGTGGAAAGAGCCCAATGGCGCTGCGCTGCGTCCTTTGCTGGAGCAAGTGGTGAAAGGTGCGCTGCTGACCAACGTGCTGTTTGCCGCCGGACTGGTACTCAGCTGATCCTCGCGGCCGCTTTTCGGCGGCCGTCCTGCTTGCAAAATCACACGCTGTCAGCTGGTGATTTTGCAATCACCCCAGACGGGGTTATACTTCGTACAATTTCAACAACTAAAGCCTTATCCTATGAAATACGATACCTCCGAACTGTGCGATATCTATCTGGACCAAGTTGATGTGGTTGAGCCGATGTTCTCCAGCTTCGGCGGACGGAGTTCTTTTGGCGGCAAAATCACCACCATCAAATGCTTTGAAGACAATGCCTTGCTGCGTGATGTGGTGGAAGAGAACGGTCTTGGCCGGGTGCTGCTGATCGATGGCGGTGGTTCACTGCGTCGTGCGCTGCTCGACGGCGAACTGGCGCGCCGCGCAGCCGAGAACGAATGGGAAGGCATGATTATTTATGGCGCGGTGCGTCAGGTTGATGAGCTGGAAGAGTGCGATATTGGCATTCAGGCGCTAGCCTCCATTCCGGTAGGCGCAGACAGCAACGGCCACGGTGAAACCGATGTGCCGGTCAACTTTGGCGGCGTGACCTTCTTACCGGAAGACCACGTGTACGCTGACAGCACCGGTATCATCCTGTCGCCAGAAGCGTTAGATCTGGAGTAACACCGCTGTTAACGCGTAGCGTTGCAACGTTCGCCATAAAAAAACAGAGCATAATGCTCTGTTTTTTTATTGATATTGTAATAACGACGGTGTGAGCACGTGCAGCGACCGAAGCAAACTCGCCTAGCGAGACTGAACCGGTGACACATCCCCACCGCGGGCCAATTACACTTCTTCCATTTTGCCCAGCAGCATGCGCAGGCGCTCTTGCCAGCCTTGATGCTCAGCGCGCAGTTGTTCATTTTCACGCAGCATCGCTTCACGCTCTGCCGCATTCTGCTGCACTTGTTGTTCCAGTGCTTGGTTCTGTTCTTTCAGATCTTCCATTTCCATCTGCAGCAGTTGGATGGTATCTACTGCTTGTTGTACTTTGGCTTCCAGCTTCTCAAATACTTCAAAAGACATAAATAAGGACTCCCTTAAACATCGCCTCATCGCGATCGGTGTGCATTTCCTTGTACTCTACCACCGGCTGCGAGCCAGCGCTATCCGGCGAGCCGCAGGATTTGCGCTGTAACCGACCGATGTTCCATATCGCGCATTGCGCACTGAGCAACGACCTGACTTAATCACGCCCGACTTTCTGCTCTCGCAATAAATCGAAATAAAACGCCATGCCACAGTCTGATTTTTGCGTTAACCATCAATTAACACTCATTACATTCATGCAAACTCGCAACCTTTCTTTCGCTTAATTGATTCAGCTATCAGAAAAGGGCTTAGCAGCAGATTACTCTGCACTCGCCCAATTTTTGAGCCTGTTCACTAAATAATGAGCATTTTCTCTAAAATTTTGACCAATAACGCACATTCACCTTTTGCTGTTTTTCGTATTCGCGCTTTAACGTTACATTTACACCATTGACCAGCCAACTGGTCGAACCAGATAGTGTTTCCGATAACGTACCCCACAATAAATTCAAGGACAGCACGTATGAGCACAACGACCCAGCCCTCATTGACCGGGCAGTGTATCGCGGAATTTATCGGCACCGGCCTGTTAATCTTTTTCGGCCTCGGCTGTGTGGCTGCGGCCAATCTGGCCGGTGCAGCCTTAAGCCTATGGGAAATCAGTATCATCTGGGGTGTCGGGGTTGCGATGGCAATTTACCTGACCGCCGGTGTTTCCGGTGCCCACTTAAACCCAGCGGTCACTATCGCCCTGTGGCTGTTTGCCTGTTTTGAACGCAAACGTGTGCTGCCATACATCGTCGCCCAAGTGGCGGGCGCGTTCGCCGCGGCTGCACTGGTGTACTTCCTGTATGGTAATCTGTTCGCTGAATATGAAACTGCGCACAACATCGTGCGTGGTAGCGCCGAGAGCCTGAAAACTGCCGGGGTCTTCTCTACCTATCCGCATGCGGCCATTTCTGTTGGCCATGCCTTTGTGGTGGAGATGGTGATCACTGCGGTGCTGATGGCCCTGATCATGGCGCTGACCGATGACGGTAACGGTCTGCCACGTGGCCCAATGGCTCCACTGCTGATTGGTCTGGTCATTGCCGTGATCGGCGGCGCGATGGGCCCACTGACTGGCTTTGCGATGAACCCAGCGCGTGACTTTGGTCCGAAACTGCTGGCGTTCTTGGCGGGTTGGGGCGACATGGCCTTAACCGGCGGACGTGATATCCCTTATTTCCTGGTGCCAATTGTGGCGCCGATTGTCGGTGCCTGCTTGGGTGCTGCGGGCTACCGCGCCATGATTGGTCGCAACCTGCCATGCAATACCTGCCGCCTGTCTGATGAAGACGAAAGCGCGCAAACCAAGCAAGCCTGATCCAAAGCGGTGCGGGGAAACTCGCACCGCTTGATGAACAATACGCTAAAAACCACCACAATAAACATTACCTAGGGTAGAACAATGGAATCGATGATGACTGAAAAAAAATACATGGTCGCGCTGGACCAGGGTACGACCAGTTCCCGCGCCATAGTCCTCGATCACAATGCCAATGTCGTTAGCGTATCGCAGCGCGAATTTACCCAGCATTACCCGCAAGCCGGCTGGGTTGAGCATGACCCGATGGAAATCTGGGGTACCCAAAGTGCGGTACTGGTGGAAGTTCTGGCCAAAGCCGGTATTACCTCAGATCAGGTGGCCGGTATCGGGATCACCAACCAGCGTGAAACCACCATTGTGTGGGAAAAAGAAACCGGTAAGCCGGTCTACAATGCCATCGTATGGCAGTGCCGTCGTACCGCGCCGATTTGCGAAGACTTAAAAGCCCAAGGTCTGGAAGAGTACATCCGCCACAACACCGGTCTGGTGGTTGACCCGTACTTCTCCGGCACCAAAGTAAAATGGATCTTGGATCACGTGGAAGGTGCCCGTGAGCGCGCCAAGCGTGGTGAGCTGCTGTTCGGTACCGTCGATACTTGGCTGGTGTGGAAGATGACCCAAGGCCGCGTACACGTGACCGACTACACCAACGCCTCCCGTACCATGCTGTTCAACATCCATACCTTGGATTGGGACAGCAAAATGCTGGAGGTCTTGGACATCCCGCGTGAAATGCTGCCACAGGTACGTCCATCCTCTGAAGTGTACGGCCAAACCAACATTGGTGGTAAAGGCGGTACCCGTATCCCAATCGCTGGTATTGCTGGTGACCAGCAAGCCGCGCTGTTCGGCCAAATGTGTGTACAGCCGGGCATGGCGAAAAATACCTACGGTACCGGCTGCTTCTTGCTGATGAATACCGGTAAGGAAGCGGTACGCTCCCGTCACGGTCTGCTGACCACCCTGGCCTGCGGTCCAAAAGGCGAGCCAAACTATGCCTTGGAAGGCGCCGTGTTTATCGGTGGTGCGTCGATTCAGTGGCTGCGTGACGAGCTGCGTCTGCTGGGCGACTCGTTCGACTCCGAATACTTCGCCTCCAAAGTGAAAGACAGCAACGGCGTGTATGTGGTGCCGGCCTTTACCGGTCTGGGCGCGCCTTACTGGGATCCGTATGCCCGTGGCGCTATCTTCGGTCTGACCCGTGGCGCGAACCGTGACCACCTGATCCGTGCGACCTTGGAATCCGTGGCGTACCAAACCCGTGACGTTCTGGATGCAATGCAAGCTGACTCCGGCACGCCGCTGAAAGCGCTGCGCGTCGATGGCGGTGCGGTGCAGAACAACTTCCTGATGCAGTTCCAGTCTGACATTCTGGGCACCACCGTTGAGCGTCCAGTGGTGCGTGAAGTGACCGCGCTGGGTGCCGCCTATCTGGCCGGTCTGGCCATCGGCTTCTGGAAAGATCTGGACGAGCTGCAGTGCAAAGCAGCAATCGACCGTGTGTTCGAGCCAGGCATGTCCGAAGGCGAACGCGCCCGTCTGTATAAAGGCTGGCAAAAAGCGGTGAGCCGCGCGCAGCACTGGGAAGATTGATCGTCACCGTATGCTGACCCGCTATCACACTGATAGCCCTCTCCACCCTATGACAAACCGTGCTTCGGCGCGGTTTTTTTATCCCTCGAGCGCCTTTGCTGTTTTCTGTCGCCCTTTCATCTACGCGATATCATTGCTCTGCGCCATAATTCATCCACCGCACCTCAATGCTCGCTGTTGCAGCCGAGTGTCATCCGACAAATGTATCCTGCATCACGCTTTTATTTTCCATTACGCAAACGGTTACTTTGGCTTTTGTGATACCATCAGCGGCGTTTTTTGATCCTTGGTCTTTTTGTTCAATCTCTTGCATACAGGTTTGCTCCCATGAAACGTGAATTAGCCATTGAGTTTTCCCGGGTGACTGAAGCAGCGGCACTGGCCGGGTACAAGTGGCTGGGTCGTGGCGATAAAAATACCGCCGATGATGCGGCAGTCCGCGCCATGCGCATCATGCTCAATCAGGTCGACATCGCCGGTGAAATCGTGATCGGTGAAGGGGAAATCGACGAAGCGCCGATGCTGTACATCGGAGAAAAAGTCGGAACAACCAAAGGCGATGCGGTAGATATTGCCGTTGATCCGATTGAAGGCACCCGTATGACCGCAATGGGACAAGCCAACGCTCTGGCGGTACTGGCGGTTGGCGAGAAAGGCACCTTCCTGCGCGCCCCTGACATGTACATGGAAAAACTGGTGGTTGGCCCAGGCGCCAAAGGCGTGATTGATTTGAACCGTTCACTGGCAGACAACCTGATGCGCGTGGCCGCCAAGTTGGATAAACCGCTGAGCTCGCTGACCGTGATCACCTTGGCCAAACCGCGCCATGAAGCGGCGATTGCCGAGATGCAAGCCTTGGGCGTGCGCGTGTTCGCCATTCCTGATGGCGATGTGGCCGCATCAATCCTGACCTGTATGCCCGAGAGCGAAGTGGATGTTCTGTACGGCATCGGCGGCGCGCCAGAAGGAGTGATTTCTGCGGCGGTGATCCGCGCGCTGGATGGCGATATGCAAGGCCGCCTGCTGGCCCGTCACGACGTGAAAGGTGATAGCGCCGAAAACCGCCGTCTGGGTGAAAGCGAGTTGGCGCGCTGCGCCGAAATGGGCATTGAGGCCGGTAAAGTGCTGAGCCTGTCCGATATGGCGCGTAGCGATAACGTGATTTTCTCCGCTACCGGCATCACCAAAGGCGATCTGCTGGAGGGCATTCACCGTCAGGGCAATGTGGCGACCACGGAAACCTTGCTGATCCGCGGTAAATCACGCACCATCCGCCGCATCAAATCGACCCATTATCTGGATCGTAAAGACGCCGCCATCTGCCAAATCATTTTGTAAGGCTGCGCGTTGAGCGCCTTGCCACTCGGCCATGCGCTGCGAAACCGCAAAACCGCACAAACAAAAACGGCGCTCATGATGAGCGCCGTTTTTATTGGTCGTGTCAGCCACCGCTTAGCCAATCCGGCGGCTTACCAGCATCTGCTCATGCTGACGCGCCCGCCACACAATCAGTGCCCAGTTCAGCACAATCAGCACCGCCATGCTCAGCATCAACAGGCCCAACGTGGTCTGGCCGTGCATCGGCAAGCTGGCTGACAACCAAGTGGTGATCCCCGAGCCCATGTTTTGCAAACCGCCCACCAGCGCACCAGCGGTACCGGCCAGCAGTGGGAAGGGGTTCAGCGCACCAGTGGTCGCCAGAGGGAACAGCATGCCACCAGCGAAGAAGAACATCGCCGCTGGGATCAGCAAACTATACACACTCAGCATGCCCAGCACGCCGCACAGCCACATGCTCAAGCCAGCCAACAGCGCCGCGCTAACGGCAATCCACATCAGCTGATGCAAAGAGAAGCTTTTTTGCGATGCCAGCCACGAGCCAACAAACGCTGCCGGTAATGGCAGAATAAACAAAATGCTGACCGTCACTTCGCTCAGGCCCAGCTCGTTGCTCATCAGCACCCCAGCACTGGCTTCAAACACCGCGATCCCCGCCAAGGCAAACACCATGATCAGCACGTAACCGAGGAAATCGGCATTGCCCAGCAGGTGCCGATAGCTGCGCACCAGTCCCATGGCATTGTTTTTCGCCGCCTCCGGACGAGTCTCCGGCAGCAAGGCCGCCATCGCCAGCCATACGCCAGTCCCCAGACACAGCAGGAACACAAAGCAAGCACGCCAACCAAAGTGAGTCGACAGCACGCCCCCCAAAACCGGTGCCAACAGAGGGCTGAAAATAATCCCCATACTGATCAGGCTATTGGCGCGGCGCAGCGCCGCACCTTCAAACAGATCCCGCGGTACGGTACGGATCATCACCCCGGCGACCCCAGTTCCCATGCCCTGAATGGCACTACCGGCCACCAGCATATCCAGTGACGGCGCCAGCAGCGCAAACACGCAGCCGAACACAAACACCAATAAGCCGGACAACACCATCGGACGACGGCCAAAGCGATCCGACAGCGGACCATACACCAACTGTGATAAACCGTACGTCAGCAGATAAGCAGCCATCACCGCCTGCACTGCCCCCGGGCGCACCATCAAGCCGCTGGCAATCTGCGTCATTGCCGGTACGTAGATGGTCTGGGTCATCTGCCCGACCGCTACCAGCAAAATCAGCAGCAATAACATTTTATTTTCTTGTGCTTTATTCATTTTAATCAGGCTTCAGTTACCCTGCCGGAGCCCCACCGTCTGCGAGCAGACAGTGTGAGATGCAGAGTTTACTTCTTGGTATTAAGGGAAAATCAGATGGAAAAACGACCGAAATGGTCAGACGCGATACGATAGCAAAGTCGTGAGCTTGCTCACAACTCCTTATCCTGTAACGCCTTGGGGCGTCTGTACAAATAACCCCGCACCGAATGGAAATAAAACTTTACATTTATACTCTGCCGCCCTCGCAGCATATCTGCGCGCTGACTCTGTGCATAGCCTAGACCTTGCTATCTGAGTTAAGTAAAGCTATTGCTTTATAAACAACAGGGGGCATAATACACAACATATTAACAATTGCCGTCACCCAGTGAGTCATGAGATGAAAACTGCGGATATCATCCTGCACCGCCTGAAAAGTCAGGGGCCGCTGCCGGTCAAGGCGCTGGCCGAGCAACTCGGCATGACCACCATGGGCGTGCGTCAGCATATGCAGCAACTCGAGCAGCAAGCGCTGGTGCGCTACGAAGATCAGCGGGTTAAAATTGGCCGTCCGGTGCGTTACTGGAGCCTGACCGCACAAGGACATGCCCAGTTTCCGGATCGGCATGCCGAACTCTCCGCCCATCTGCTGCTGGCCGTACAGCAGCAATATGGCGAGCAGGCGCTACCCTCGTTGCTGCAAACACGGGAAGATCAGCTGGCTGCACAATATGCGCAGGCCATGGTGCACGCCACCACCCTCGAAGCGCGGCTCAGCGCCTTAGTGCGCCTGCGTGAACAAGATGGCTACATGGCATCGCTGCAAGCGCAGGATGACGCCTTTATCCTGACCGAGCAACACTGCCCGGTGTGCCACGCTGCTAGTCAATGTCAGGCGCTGTGCAGCAGTGAACTGCGCTTATTCCAGCGCCTGCTGGGTGACGACTGCCACATTGAACGAACCGAACATATTGTCGGCGGTGACCGGCGCTGCACCTACCGGATCACCCCACGACACGCCTCTTGCTCCACCCTCTCGCCCCAATAAGGAGTCAGCCATGACTGAATGGGTTGCAGGCACCGTGATCAGCAACACCCGCTGGACTGAGCGGTTGTTCTCATTACGAGTACGGGCTGATATTGCCCCGTTTCAAGCCGGTCAGTTCACTAAACTGGCGTTGGATCTCGATGGTGAGCGCGTGCAGCGCGCTTACTCGTACGTCAATGGCAGCGCCAATCCGGAGTTAGAGTTCTACATTATTCAGGCGCCGCAAGGGCGTCTTTCACCGGCGCTGCAACGTCTGCAGCCGGGCGATCCCCTGTGGTTAACCCGCGACGCCAATGGTTTTTTTGTCCTCGATGAGATCCCGCCCGCCCGCGATTTGTGGATGCTGGCGACCGGCACCGCCATCGGCCCTTACCTGTCGATTCTGGCCGACCCGAGCGCGTTAACACGCTTTACCCATCTGCGCCTGATCCACGCCGTGCGCCGGCAAGAAGATTTAAGTTACCTGCCGCAGATGCGCGAGTTAGAGCAGCGTTACGCTGGCCGCCTACGCTGCCTGACGGTGGTCAGCCGCGAAGCCAATCCTGATGGGCTGGAAGGGCGGATTCCAGATCTGCTGACCAGCGGCGCCCTCGAGCAGGCCGCCGACTTAGCGATCAGTGCCGAGCACAGTCACCTGATGCTGTGCGGAAATCCGCAGATGGTGCGCGACACCCAAGCCTTGCTGAAAGAACAATATGGCCTGAGCAAGCACCTGCGTCGCAAGCCCGGGCAGATCACCAGCGAGCACTACTGGTAACCAAATCTCCGCACCGCATGCCGGATCAAAAAAGTGGCCACGATGGGCCACTTTTTTATATTTTCTGATGTTGTTTTCTGTTGTCAGTTTGCGCTGTCGCCGTGCTTATCCACGCCAGCGGATTGCGGTCGGCAAATCACCAAAACGATTAGCTTCCGGTTGACCACGAAACACCCCGCAATCGAGCACCAACACCACCAGCACAAACAGCGGCATAAAGCGTGCAATCGCCCATTGCCAAAATGGATCGGTCACATGCGGCGCTAAACCAGGAAACAAAATAGGGATCAGCAGCAGAGCCGAAAAGCCCGCCGGTTTGCCACGGTCGTGCAGGCGTTTGCTGATCACCGCCAGCAACGGCCACAACAACACCAATACCCACGCATCACGCAGCAACGGATAAGCCGATAACAGCGCCGTGCCCAGCATCAGTAGCAGCAGACAGACTGCAATACCCAGCCAGAATCCTCGACGATCCAGTCGTCCCTGAAATGAAAACAACCACGTGCTTATCGGCATAACTCACCTTTGTATCCAGTCACTCTATCAGGCCGCACATTATCCTGCTTCCAACGGAACTTCCCAGCAGTAAAAGTGCAAGGCGTGCGAAAGTACACAACTTTAGCGCCTACCACGTGCCACATTCACGCCTCTGATAGCTCACGCGAAGCTACAAGGTCAACGCATACAGCAGGCGATTATCCAGAGGTTGGTAACCTAAAGACTGATACAGTTGCCGCGCCGGATGATTGGCAAACTCGGTGTCCAACACCAACGCGCCAGCGTTAGTGTATTCGGCAAACTCGCGCGCTTTTTCCATCAGCGCCCGCCCGACCCCTTGTTCGCGAAATGCGTCATCCACGTACAAATCGTTGACCAGCCACGTGCGCTGCACATCAATGGAAGAGAGCAGCGGATACAACTGCACAAAACCCAGCAGCTGCGACTCCTCTTGGACCGCGACAAAAATGATGCTCTCATCAAAGCGGATGCGATTTTTCAAAAAGACCTGCGAACGCTTCAGATCCGGCTTCCCGCCAAACAGCACTCGATAACGCTCAAACGCCTCGGCCAGTAGCTCCAAATTCCAGATTTCGGCTTTAAACAGACGCATGCCCTCTCCTTAGGCCTTTTCAATCCTCTGTTTCAACGTTAGCCTACTCGGGTTAAAAAATCGACAGCGTGCCGTGGCTTTGTCCCACTCTCGCCCAACTATTACGCATACTTGCAGTCAGGATCACCGCCAGCCAGCCTGAGTGGTGCGCAGCAAAAGCCTGATACGCGATTGCGTATGGTGCTGAGTTACTGGCTTTCGTAAATAGGCAACAAAAAATGCCGATGGAAGCACAAATCTATGATGATTCTCTGATAAATCGATTCAGATAACTGTTATATTTTTTCGGATATGTTTAACAGATCAGCGGCGGTAGCCCAGTGCGGCTATTCAGATCGCTCTATATTGACTGGAGAGTAAAGCATGCGTCGTCCATTAGTTATGGGTAACTGGAAGCTGAACGGCAACAAAGCCATGGTACAAGAGCTGATTGCTGGCCTGAAAGCCGAATTGAACGGTGTGGACGGTTGTAGCGTGGCGATTGCGCCACCAGTGATGTATCTGGCCGAAGCGCAAACTGCGCTGCAAGGCTCTGCCATTGCTCTGGGTAGCCAGAACGTTGACGTAAACCTGTCTGGCGCGTTCACCGGCGACATCTCTGCTGACATGCTGAAAGAGTTTGGTGCTGAGTACATCATCATCGGTCACTCCGAGCGTCGTACTTATCACAAAGAAAGCGATGCGTTCATTGCGCAAAAATTTGGCGTACTGAAAGCTGCCGGTCTGATCCCAGTACTGTGCATCGGTGAAACCGAAGCCGAAAACGAAGCTGGCCAAACTGAAGCGGTGTGCGCTAAGCAGCTGGACGCCGTACTGAACACCTTGGGCGCCGAAGCGTTCATGGGCGCAGTGATTGCCTACGAGCCAGTATGGGCAATCGGTACTGGCAAGTCTGCCACTCCAGCACAAGCGCAAGCCGTGCACGCGTTCATCCGTGGCCACGTGGCTAAGCATGACGCCAAAGTTGCTGAGCAAGTGATCATCCAGTACGGCGGCTCCGTAAACGCTGCTAACGCCGCTGAGCTGTTCACCCAGCCAGACATCGATGGCGCGCTGGTTGGCGGTGCTTCTCTGAAAGCGGATGCCTTTGCGGTGATCGTTAAAGCGGCAGCGCAAGCCAAAGCCTAATTTTCCGCGTCGCATTCACTGATGTCGCATTGATGTCACATTGATATCGATGCCACATTGATACGGCGACGCCAGCGAGCTCCTCGCAGCATTCAAAAATCCCGGCTCTCAAGACCGGGATTTTTTATATCCATACCGGCTCAGTATCGGCTACCGCACGCTTTTTTCCACACTACTCGCTCCACTTGCCTATCCACTGCCTACCCCACTTTGCCGTGTGCTAGCCACAGAATTCTGGCCATAAAAAAACGGCCACCGTAGTGACCGCTTTTTAAGATGCGCTTCGCCATACCGATAAGCTATGGGCAATACGCCTCAGAGCACGGGTTGCGTATCAGAACAGTTTTTTCGCTGTCGCCAGCCAATCGGCTTTGAATGGACGCTTCATGTTCTCGATAGCATCGATGATGTCATGATGCACCATCTTCTCGTTCTGAATACCGACACAGCGGCCACCGTAACCTTCCAGCAGCAGCTCAACTGCGTAAGCGCCCATACGGGAAGCCAGAATACGGTCATATGCTACCGGCGCACCGCCACGCTGAATGTGGCCCAAAATAGTAGCGCGGGTTTCACGACCGGTTTCTTTCTCGATGAACTTAGCCAGCTCGTTCACATCACAGATGTGCTCGGTGATCGCCACGATCGCGTGCTTCTTACCTTTGCTGATCCCGGCCATGATCTCTTCCACCAGCTCTTGGCGGTTGAATTCCACTTCCGGCAGCACGATAAACTCACAGCCACCGGCAATCGCTGCAGCCAGTGTCAGGTCACCACAGTGGCGGCCCATCACTTCTACGATAGAGATACGCTGGTGCGAAGATGAGGTATCACGCAGACGGTCAATCGCTTCCAGCACGGTTTCCAGTGCGGTGAAATAACCGATGGTGTAGTCAGTACCGGCCACATCATTATCAATCGTACCCGGCAGACCGATGCATGGGAAACCCATTTCCGTCAGCTTCTTAGCCCCCATGTAGGAGCCGTCACCGCCGATCACTACCAGAGCATCGATGTCATGACTGCGCAGATTGGCCACCGCCTGTTCCCGCACTTTTTCATCACGAAATTCTGGGAAACGCGCTGAACCGAGGAAAGTACCACCACGGTTGATGACATCGGACACGCTCTGACGATCCAGTTTACGGATACGGTTCTGGTGCAGACCCAGATAACCATCCATCACACCGTAAACTTCCAGCCCTTCACTCAATGCTGCCCGAACCACACCGCGAATGGCAGCGTTCATTCCCGGTGCGTCACCACCACTGGTCAATACGCCAATCTTTTTAATCATGACAACCCTCTGACTTTCGGAAGTTAGTTACTGCTCAGACTGCCCACCCGGATCCACATCCCCCAATGTTCTGATCCGAATGCCATTGCAGCTAAACTCCGGCATCTTACCCCAAGTTATGCGGACATAAGATGACAGGAAAAAATAAGTACGTGATGAGTATTACAATTTTGAAAAAAAACTAAATTGATACGCATCACAGTAACTCATCACACCCACTGCAAGGGCAAAATCGATCGGCTTACTCCTTTCAGCATGAAGGATTGTGATAAAAGTTTACGAGATTTGGCTCACAGCACTGTTTTTCATTTCCAATGGCACCGCCGATACCGGATCTTGGTGAATGATCACATCCGCCCCCGGGAACAACGCCATCAGATCGTGCTCTACCCCATCGGCAATCCGATGAGCATCGACCAACGGCAGGTTATCGTCTAATTCTAGATGCAGCTGGATAAAGCGGGTAGGCCCGGCGCGACGAGTACGCAGTTGATGCACACCACGCACGCCCGGCGTTGAGCGCACGCGCTCTAAAATCTGGGCGCGCTCTTCTTCCGGCAGCGCCTGATCCAGCAACGATTGCACCGCATGGTAGCCCATCACCACCGCACTGATCAGGATGTAGCAACCAATACCGACGGCAAACAGCGCATCCGCCATACCGATGCCCCACCAGCTCAGGCCGATGGCCAGCAAAATCGCCCCGTTCATCAGCAAGTCACTTTGATAGTGCAACATGTCGGCTTTGATGGCCTGACTGCCGGTACGGCGTACCACCTGACGTTGGAACGCCAGCAGCGCCAAAGTCACCAGCAGCGCAAACACGGTGACGCCCATTCCTAATCCAGGATCGGTCATCGGCTGCGGGTTAATCAAACGCTCGCCACCTTGCAGCAACAGGAAAAAGGCTGAGCCGGAGATAAACATGCTCTGAGCCAACGCCGCTAATGACTCGGCTTTGCCGTGACCGAAACGGTGCTCTTCATCCGCCGGTTGCAGTGAGTAGCGGATCACCAGCAAATTGGTTAGTGAGGCAGCAATATCCAGCAGCGAATCCACCACCGAAGCCAACAGACTGACAGCGCCGGTCTTCCACCAGGCCACGATTTTGACCAGTAGCAGCAAGGTCGCCACCGACGTTGAACACAACGCCGCCAGTTTGACCCAGTGCCCGTATTCCTTGTTCATTTGAATGTACTCCGCCTTCATTTGTATGGACGATTGGCACTGCTCAGTATACCGGTTTCAACGCCGCTCTGCGTCGCACAATGAAAAACCCCGGCCTGCACAGTAATGCAGACCGGGGTGAGACAGGCTATTTTGTTGTTATAAAATCAGTTGCTGGCGGGGGTCGCCGGAGCAACCGCTGGAGCTGGTGTCGCTACAGGCTGACGCGCCGCAAAACGCTGGTCAACTTTGGCTTTCTGCTCTGGTGTCAGCAGGTTGTACATTTGGTTGTGCACCTTGGCACGCTGTACTTGCTGCTCGATACGCTGAGTATTCATTTTTTCAAACATGGTGCGCGCCGCAGCTTCATCAAATTTTGGCGCGGTCATGATAGCGTGCATCTGGGTACGCATTTGCGCGTCCATCATTGGCTGGCGATCCAGCTGAGTGCACAGCTCGGTAAACTGTTTTTGTTGCGCTTCGGTCAGGTTCAGACCTTTAGTGGCGAAACCGGCACAACGCATGCCGCGGCCTTGACCGTTGTGATGCTTTTGCATCATGCCGCCGTCCATCATACCTTTGCCCATCATCATGGTGTCATTTTGACCACCTTGTGCAAATGCCATGGTGGAAGTCAGAGCCACAACAGATGCGATCATCACTTTGTTCAGTACACGCATGGTTATCTCCTCAAAAAAACAGTGCGATATATGTCGAGTGCAGCGCCAAGCGCGTTACTCTCTGGTGCAATGTGTCTATGGATTTAAGTGTACGCCGTCTCCTGCAAAGTGCTGTCAGTAGATGTAAAGCTGTGTAAAGGCTAATAGCCCTGCTGCGTGGGATCCCTTACCTTATAAAGCATAACTGATGGAGACTGTTCCCATGACCCGATTACTGTTGGTAGATGACGATCTGGAGCTCACTGATCTGTTGTCCGAATTGCTGGATATGGAAGGCTTTAGCGTCACGGTCGCCCATGATGGCGATCAGGCTCTGGCGATGCTCGATGCCTCTATCGATATGATTTTGCTGGATGTGATGATGCCCAAACGCAATGGGCTGGAAACCCTAAAAGCCTTGCGCCTAGAGCACAATACTCCGGTGTTGATGCTGACCGCGCGCGGCAGCGAGCTGGATCGCGTGCTGGGCCTCGAGCTTGGCGCCGATGACTATCTGCCCAAGCCGTTTAACGATCGCGAACTGGTAGCGCGCATTCGCGCTATCTTGCGCCGTACCAGCCGTCCGGTCGAAGAAAAGACCAGCGATACCCTCCACTTTGACCAATTGGAGCTTTATCCTGGGCGGCAAGAAGCGCGCTTTGCGGGCACCTTACTGGAGCTGACCGGCACCGAATTTAGCCTGCTACAACAACTGGTACAGCATCCGGGCGAGATCTTATCGCGCGAGAGCCTGAGCCTCGACATCCTCGGCAAACGCCTGTCACCGTTTGACCGCTCGATCGACATGCACATGTCTAATCTGCGCAAAAAGCTGCCCGACCGCCAAGACGGTCTGCCGTGGTTTAAGACCCTGCGCGGGCGCGGTTATCTGCTGGTGGCCGCCTCATGAATGCGCGTCGCCTGTGCGCCTCCACATTCGGGCTGTGTAACAGCTTGACCGCACGCATCTTCGCCATCTTCTGGTTTACACTGGCACTGGTGCTGTTGGTGGTGCTGATGTTGCCACGTTGGGACAGCCGTAACGCCTCGGCACTGTCAGAGCGCGAGCAGCTGAACTACCAGCGCTTTGTGACCCAAATTGCCGAGCGCCTGCAAGCGCTACCGAGCGACAGCCAAGATCAGCAGATTCGCCAAGCGCTACGCAACAGCGATCACAGCCGACTGCGCATCACCCTACAACGCGCCGATGGGCTACTGCTCAACACCAACCATATGGGCGTGCGCGAGATGAATAACTTCATCGCCCTGTCCGAAGAGCTGCAAGCGCCGCGCAAGAAACTGTATAACCAACGGATGGTGATTGGCCCGTTTCTGATCCAAGTCCACGGTGAGCCATTCCGGCTGTTTTTGTCTCACCCTGCCAGTAGCAAGGCCGGTTTTCTCAATTACCTGCTCGATCACCCGCTGACGTTGCTCGGGGTGACCATGCTGATCAGTACGCCATTTTTACTCTGGCTCGCTTGGAGTCTGGCTCGGCCAGCACGGCGTTTACAGCAAGCGGCCAACAAAGTGGCGCGCGGTGAGCTAACCCCTGACCCGCAGCTTGAGCGCGGCGCCAAAGAGTTTCGTGCTACTGGCCGCAGCTTCAATCAGATGATTTCGGCCTTGGAGCAGATGGTGGGTAATCAGCAACGTTTGCTATCGGATATCTCTCATGAGCTGCGCACGCCACTGACGCGCCTGCAATTGGCCACCGCGCTGGTGCGCCGTCGACAAGGGGAAAGTCACGAACTGGCGCGTATCGAAACCGAAGCCCAGCGCCTCGATGCCATGATTGGCGAGCTGTTGGCCTTATCGCGTTTGCAGCTCAATAGCCATTTGGAGCGCGAAACCGTGCCGGCCGATGAGCTGTGGCTGCCGGTGTTAGATGATGCCATTTTCGAAGCCGAACAAAGCGGTAAACAGCTGACCATCAGCGCCGCTCCGGGTCCTTGGCTGCTGTCTGGCAATCGTGCATTACTGGAAAGCGCGCTGGAAAACGTCATTCGTAATGCCCTGCGCTATGCGCACCATGACATCCATGTCAGCTTCTGCCGTACCGCCTTGCCCGACGGCGGCCATGAGCTCTGTATCACACTGGATGACGATGGCCCGGGCGTACCAGAAAGCGAGCGCGAGAAAATTTTCCGCCCGTTTTATCGCACCGATGAAGCGCGGGCGCGCACCTCCGGCGGTACCGGACTTGGCTTGGCGATTGTCGATAATGCCCTGCGTCAGCATCAAGGCCATATCGAAGCGGCCACCAGCCCGCTGGGCGGATTGCGTCTGATCCTGCGCTTGCCGCTGCTTGCCTAAACCGCCGCGCACATCTCGCGGCCCTCACACACCAAAGCGCTGACCGGGATACCGCCAGTCAGTGCTTATTTCCACCACAACGTAGCTTCACAACGCCGCCGGTTGTACCCCATCACCGCAATCGGGTATCCTGCTGCTCATTCGTTTATCCGCCGGCCTTCGCGCCCACGCTGACATACCACTATCATGCTGAATATTGTTCTGTACCAGCCGGAAATTCCGCCTAATACCGGCAACATCATCCGCCTGTGTGCCAACACCGGCTATCGCCTGCATCTGATTGAACCGCTCGGTTTTGTGTGGGATGACAAGCGCCTGCGCCGCGCCGGCTTGGATTATCACGAGTTCACCGAAATCCAGCGTCACCATGACTACGCCGCCTTTTTGGCCAGCGAACAACCGACGCGTCTGTTTGCCCTGACCACCAAAGGCACCCCTGCACACAGCGACATCCAGTACCAAGCCGGTGACTATCTGCTGTTCGGTCCCGAGACGCGCGGTCTACCGCCGGAAATTCTCGATGCAATGCCGCCCGAGCAGAAGATCCGCTTACCGATGTGTCCAGAAAGTCGCAGCATGAACCTGTCCAACACCGTTGCGGTGGTGGTGTTCGAGTCGTGGCGACAGCTTGGTTATCCCGGCGCCAAGCGATAAACAACAACGCCCTGCGGCCAACCGGCGACAGGGCGTTATCCAAAGGCAAGACGGAAGATCATTCAGCGCCGCATTTTGGCGGTGCGTGATGAGTGGGTTCGCGATGAGTCATTCGTGGTTTGTGATGAGAGACGCGCAGCTCAGATCCCATCTCCGTGGGTAAATTGCTGAATCAAGCCACTGAAGTCCTGATCCATCTCAAGCGATGGTTTGTCACAACACGGACGCCCCACCACCCGCGCCGGCACCCCAGCCACCGTGGTATGCGGCGGTACCGGTTGCAAGACCACTGAACCGGCACCAATTTTAGCGCCGCAGCCCACTTCAATATTGCCCAGCACTTTCGCGCCGGCGCCAATCATCACCCCTTCGCGGATCTTCGGATGGCGATCGCCAGACTCTTTACCGGTACCGCCGAGGGTAACGTTCTGCAAAATCGACACATCATTTTCCACCACCGCGGTTTCCCCGATCACAATGCCGGTGGCGTGGTCGAGCATGATGCCGTGGCCGATGCGCGCCGCCGGATGGATATCCACCGCAAAGGCGACCGAAATCTGGTTTTGCAGATACACCGCCAGTGACGTGCGCCCCTGACGCCACAACCAGTTGGCCACTCGATAGCCTTGCAGCGCATGCACCCCTTTGAGGTACAGTAATGGCGTGGTACAGCTGCCGACCGCGGGGTCACGATCACGTACTGCCTTGATATCCAGCGCCGCGCTAACAATCAGCTGCGGATCGCTTTCATGGGCTTCTTCAACAATTTCACGCACCGAAATCGCCGGTACGGTGGCGGTGGCTAACTTGTTGGCCAAAATATAGCTGAGCGCACTGCCAAGGTGGCGGTGCTTTAAGATGGTGGCATGGAAAAAACTGGCCAGCATCGGCTCGCCGTCAACCAGACGACGCGCCTCTTGTTGGATTTCTTGCCACACCAACTCCAGTTCCGGTTCAGACATGCAAACCGACTCCAATAGATGATGTCATTAACCTTTATTCGCTCTTACTGGCGCGCGCCAGCAGAGCCACAGCCGCTTCACGAGCATCTTTGCCGCAATACAGCACCTGATAAATCTGCTCGGTGATCGGCATTTCCACCCCCAGACGCTGGGCCAGCACGTACACCTCTTTGGTGTTGCGATAACCTTCCACCACCTGCCCGATACTGGCCTGCGCCTGCGCCACATCATGCCCTTGGCCGAGCATCATGCCGAACCGGCGGTTACGCGATTGGTTATCGGTACAGGTCAGCACCAAATCGCCCAAGCCGGCCATCCCCATAAAGGTGGCCGCTTCGGCGCCCAGCGCCACGCCCAAACGGGTCATCTCCGCCAGACCACGGGTGATCAGCGCAGTACGCGCATTGGCCCCGAAGCCCATGCCATCCGACATCCCCGCGCCAATGGCAATCACGTTTTTCACCGCGCCGCCCAGTTGGACGCCGATGAAATCCGGGCTGTTATAGACACGGAAACTCTTGCCGCAGTGAAACAGTTGCTGCAAATCAGCGGAAAATTGCGGGTCGGAGGCCGACACCGAAATCGCCGTCGGCATGCCCACCGCCATCTCTTTGGCAAAGGTGGGGCCGGACAATACTGCCAGCGGAATTGCGTCACCCAAGACTTCGCGCGCCACATCCTGCAACAGACGACCGGTCTCAGCTTCTAAGCCTTTGGTCGCCCACACCAGACGGCTGTCTGGGCGCAAATACGGACGCAGTTGTTGCAACACCTCGCCAAAAACATGACTCGGTACCACCACCAAAATATCGCGGCTGGCGGTCACGGCTTTGGCCAGATCTGCTTCAATGTGCAGATCCGGCGGAAACGGGATCCCCGGCAAAAAGGCCGCATTCTCCCGCTCCGCCGCCAGACGTGCCATATGCTGCGGATCATGGCCCCACAACACCACGGGGTGCTGATTACGCGCGAGCGTCAGGGCTAAAGCCGTCCCGTAAGAGCCGGCACCGATCACTGTCATGGCTACATCTGGTTTCATTGTCTTTACTCTTGGTCTGAATTATTCAGCCGCTACGCTCTGGTCTTGCTGCGCCTGCTCTTGCAGGTAGTTCATGAACAGCGCATCAAAGTTTACCGGAGCCAGATTCAGCTGCGGGAATGTACCGCGGGCAACCAGGCTGGTTACACACTCACGGGCATACGGGAACAGAATGTTCGGGCAGTATGCACCCAGACAGTGTGCCATTTGCGCACCATCAAGACCAGCCACGGAAAAAATACCCGCCTGCTGCACTTCACACAGGAACGCCACTTGATCGCCTACGTTAGCGGTCACGGTCAGACGCAGAACCACTTCAAAAGCGTTGTCACCCAGATCAGTTGACGCAGTGTCCAGATCCAGTTTCACTTCTGGCTGCCACTCTTTTTGGAAAATCACTGGTGAGTTCGGCGCTTCGAAAGACACATCTTTGGTGTAAATGCGCTGGATTTGGAACAGGGTTTCGTTTGGATTTTGTTCAGACATGACTCTTACCTTTTGGTTTCTGGTTCCTTGAAAACGGAATATTCTTCCTGAAAAGGCAACCCTCAGGATACCCGAGCGTTGCCATGCGAATGCGTCAGTGGCTAGCCACTCATCAATGACACCACTTAAATTACGCAGAGCGCAGTGACTCAGATTAGTAATCCCAATCCGTGCGCAGTGCGTCAAAGTCGCGTTAGCGGGCCAGCAGCGGATCCAGGTTACCGGCAGCGTCCAGTGCATGCAGGTCATCACACCCACCGACATGTTGGCCGTCGATAAAAATCTGTGGAACCGTCGTACGGCCACTGCGTTCAATCATCACTGCGCGCGCCTGTGCATCGTTATCGATAGCTATCTCGTCAAAGGCTGCGCCCTTGCGGGTCAGCAGCGCCTTGGCACGGATACAAAAAGGACAGGTCGCTTTGGTGTAAATTTCAATTTGGGCCATCACACACCCCACCGGATTCACTGTTGTCCCACATCTTAGTGCCGTTGCCACAAGGGGGTTATCCCGCCGAGTACCACCGCACCAAGACCGAATTATTTGCCCTGCACCAATGGCAGATGCGCGCCGCTCCAGCCCGCAATGCCTTCACGCAGTACGTGTACTTGGGCAAAGCCTTGCTTGCTCAGATCTTCTGCCACAGTACGCGCGGTCATACCGGTTGCGCACACCACCACCACAGGCTGGGTTTTGTGCTTTTCCAGCTCGCCCAGATTGTTGGCTTTAATCGCGGATGGCAGCAGATTCAGGCTGTCTACGATATGGCCTTTGCGGAACTCATCCGGCGAACGGATATCAACCAGCACACCGTTGGCCTGGTTGATCAGACGGGTCGCCTCGCCGTTATCAATGCTCTTCACCGCAGAAAAACGGCTCTTGAAGGTCATTACGATCACGGCTACAAACAGGGCAATCCACGCCATGCTCAAAATGGTGTGACTTTGAATAAAAAGCATCACTTGTTGCTGCATAGAATTTCGCCATCAAAAAATCGGTGAAAGAAAGGTGATTGAGTATACCTGCGTGCCACACCAATTACAGCTTTAAGCCCCGCCTATCACAGTAATATGTGGAGTAACGCAAGCGATGGGTTACTCTATGATCAGAGATTATTGCAGGTAAGCAGGCAACCAGGGTGCTGTGAGTCACACATTCTGGCGCAATCATTAGCTGACACGAGTCAGTAATGTAGTAAAATTCCTCAACACTGCACTATCAATACACAGCTATTCTTTTATTATCGACGAGAGGTCTTACATGACTACCGCGAAGAAACCGATGGTTCTGGTCATCCTTGATGGCTATGGCTACCGCGAAGATAAGCAGGACAACGCCATTTTAAATGCTAACACCCCGGTCATGGACAAGCTGTGGGCCGAGTGTCCGCACAGCCTGATTTCCGGCTCCGGCCTGGATGTCGGCCTGCCTGACGGTCAGATGGGTAACTCTGAAGTCGGCCACGTTAACTTAGGTGCCGGCCGTATCGTGTATCAGGATCTGACCCGTTTGGATAAAGAAATCAAAGATGGTGATTTCTTCCACAATACCGTGCTGACTGGCGCTGTCGACACCGCAGTCGCTGCCGGTAAAGCCGTACACATCATGGGTCTGCTGTCACCGGGTGGTGTACACAGCCATGAAGATCACATACTGGCGATGATCGATCTGGCCGCCCAACGTGGCGCCGACAAGATTTACCTGCACGCCTTCTTAGACGGTCGTGACACCCCACCACGCAGCGCCGAAGACTCTCTGGCACGCGTGGCGCACCACTTTGCCGAGCTGGGTAAAGGCCGCATCGCCTCGATGGTTGGCCGTTACTACGCCATGGACCGCGACAACCGTTGGGATCGCGTACAACTGGCCTACGATCTGCTGACCCAAGCCAAAGCGGAATTCCACGCCAGCAACGTGCTGGACGGTCTAAACGCCGCTTATGCGCGCGAAGAGAACGATGAGTTCGTCAAACCAACCGTAATTCGCGCTGAAGGCGAAGCTGATGCTGCGATGCAAGATGGCGACGCACTGATTTTCATGAACTTCCGTGCCGACCGTGCCCGTCAGCTGACGCGTACTTTCATCAACGCGGATTTCACCGGCTTTGCCCGTGAGAAAGTGGTTAAATTCAGCAACTTCGTAATGCTGACCGAATATGCCGCTGACATCAAAACCGCCTGCGCCTATCCGCCAGAGAATCTGGAAAACACCCTGGGTGAGTGGCTGTCTAAGCATGACAAAACCCAGCTGCGGATCTCGGAAACCGAGAAATATGCGCACGTAACCTTCTTCTACAACGGAGGTGTGGAAGAGCCGTTCCCAGGCGAAGACCGCATTCTGATCCAATCGCCACAAGTGGCGACCTATGATCTGCAGCCGGAAATGAGCTCTGCCGAGCTGACCGAGAAGCTGGTCGGTGCAATCGAAAGCGGTAAGTACGACACCATCATCTGTAACTACCCGAACGGCGACATGGTCGGCCACACTGGTGTGTTCGATGCTGCCGTGAAGGCCGTTGAAGCGCTGGATCACTGCATCGAGCAAGTGGTGGCCGCCGTACGTAAAGTGGATGGTCAGCTGCTGATCACCGCCGACCACGGTAACGCCGAGCTGATGAAAGACCAGACTACCGGTCAGCCATTCACCGCGCACACCAACCTGCCAGTGCCACTGATTTATGTTGGCAAACCGGCTGAAGTGGTCGCCGGTGGCAAGCTGTCTGACCTGGCACCAACCATGCTGACCTTGATGGGCATGGAAATTCCAGCAGAGATGACTGGCAAGCCGCTGTTTATCGTGAAATAATTTTCACATGCTAAATACATACGGCTCACGTATCAGTCAATGGTGTACCGGTGCTCTTTGCACCGGTATGCTGCTGTGCGCGCCGTATGCCCCTGCAGCGCCCCAATCGGCGCTGCAGGGCGTGCAACAAGAAATTGCCCAGCAGGCCAATAAAGTGGCCGCGCAACAAGATCAGCGCCAGCAACTGCAACAGGCGCTACGTAAGCAAGATCAGTCCATCAGCTCCGCCAGCAAAGCACTGCGCCAAACCGAGCAGCGGCTAACTCGCTTAACCCGCGATCTCAAACGCCTGACCACCTCAATCAGCGAGTTGGAAAAGCAGCAACAACAGCATCAACAGCGTTTAGCGGCCCAATTAGATGCCGCCTATCGACAAGGTAAACAAGGCCAATTGCAGGCCATGTTGTCCTCGGATGATCCGGCCCGCGCCGAACGCATGCTGCATTACTACCGTGCCATCAATGAAGAACGCCAAGCCGTGATGAACGAGATCAGCGTGAATCAGCACGAGTTGCAGCAGCAAAAAGATGAGCTACAAGCTAAACAAAAAGAACAAGCCACGTTGCTGGGAAGTCAAAAACAGCAACAGGATAAATTGCAGCAAGCGCGCACCGAGCGGAAGAAAACCTTGAGTGCCTTAGAAGCCGACCTGCAACAAAACCAGCAAAAGCTGGCACAACTCAAACAGAACGAACAACGCCTGCGCGATCAAATCGCGCGCGCTGAGCGTGAAGCCAAAGCGCGCGCCGAACGTGAAGCACGCGAGCTAGCACGCAAACAAGCCGCAGAAGAAAAACGTACCGGTAAACCGTATGTGCCTAACGATCGCGAGCGGGCCTTGATGGCACAAAGCGGCGGTCTTGGCCGGCCGGCAGGTCAACATATCTGGCCGGTACGCGGCAGTATCCTGCATCGTTTCGGCGATAGCCAAGAAGGCGAACTGCGCTGGAAAGGGATGGTGATCGCCGCGCCGGAAGGCAGTGAAGTGCGCGCCATTGCCGACGGCAAAGTGCTCTTGGCCGACTGGCTGCAAGGCTACGGTCTGGTGATGGTAGTCGAGCACGGTAAAGGCGACATGAGCCTGTACGGCTACAACCAAACCGTGTTATTCCAGCCGGGCGATAACGTCAAAGCCGGTCAGCCGATTGCCTTAGTCGGTGACAGTGGCGGTCAGGGCAGCGCCGGTCTGTACTTTGAAATTCGCCGTCAAGGGCAAGCGGTCAACCCGCGCCCATGGCTGGGTGGCTAAGCGGCGTGTCCAGCCCGTCCTTGCTGCTATCCCGTCTTTCACTGGCTGCCACGGCCGTTCTCTCGGCGGCCAGACGTGGTTTATCCACTCGCTCTTGTCTCTCCACTAGCAACAGACTGACCTTGCAACCGAGTCGTCTTTTACGCTTGAATCTCATTCGTTTGAGTCTCACGTTGCTGGTTGGCAGCACACTGACAGGCTATGCCCATGCCGGCAAACTGGCGATTGTGATTGATGATGTCGGCTACCGCCCTGCCGATCAGGCCGTGATGCGTTTGCCGTTGCCGGTGACGGTAGCAATTTTACCGGTCGCCCCGCATGCCGCCCGCATGGCCGAACAAGCGGCCAAGCAGCAGCGCGACGCGCTGATCCACATGCCGATGCAACCGCGTGGTAGTACGCGTGTTGAAGCCGGCGCCCTGCACACCGGAATGGATGCCGCCGCGGTACGTCGCACCCTAGAACAAGCCTTACAGGTGGTGCCGCACGCACGTGGGCTGAATAACCACATGGGCAGTGCCGCTACCGCCGATCCGGCCTTGATGCAGCTGTTGATGCAAGAGCTAAAAGCTCGCCATCTGTTGTTTCTCGATAGTCGCACCACTGCGGCGACTGTGGCCGAGTCCACCGCGCGTCGTCTCGGGGTGCCCACGCTGCGGCGCACGGTATTTTTGGATGACAACAACAGTTTGACCAAGGTGCAGGCCGAGTTCCAGCGCGCGGTGAGTATGGCGCGCCACAAAGGCTGGGCGGTCGCCATCGGCCATCCACGGCCCAATACCTTGAAAGTACTGCAAGACGGCCTCGCCCATCTGCCAGCTGATGTGCAATTGATCAGCTTACGCGCACTGATCGCCGATCTGCCGGCCGACGGTAAACCGCCTGCGGCTAGCACAGGCACAGGCACAGGCACAGGCACAGGCACAGGCACACATAATAACGCCCCGTCATCGGGTCTGCGCCAACCGGGGCCGATTATCGAGCCTGCACGCACGAGCGCACCTGCGACAACAGAGGCAAACTCGAATGCCGAGCCGTCAACCGCCCCTAACAAGCCAAACCTCACACCAAGTAACGAGACCGGCGTGGTCGGACTTGAGCAGCTGGACTTGCTGCCAGCTCCAACCTCGGTGCCTCCGTATCGCCATTTGCCACTGCTGCGCGGTCAACGCGAAGACTGACCGCTAGCCACACTGACACAGCGCTGAGATTAGCGCACCGGAATGCAGATGCTCACATCATAACTAGCCGCCTGTGGCCCGCTGTGATGATAGAGCTCAAAGCATGGGCGCTCATCCCACTGTAACCCCGCTTGCTCCAGCTCTTGCATCAACTGTTGCCATGCTGCGCCATACTGCTCTGGCGAGGCAATCTGGCAGCGCAAGGTGGCATAACGCCCGCCCGGTAAACTGATGCGGCTAATCGCCTCACTGGGCGCGACCGTCTCTGGCTCGGCCAGCGTAATACAGCAATCGGTACGACATTGCTCAGGTGCGGTGGTATTTGGGTCGTCATGATAGATAAAAATCACTTCGTGCGTTGCGACCCCATGCTGATGCACCCATTGCATCAGATGCTGCATGGCGGCCTCGTAACCTTGCCCATACGGCCCTGTCACGCGCACCCCAGCTAACTCACAGGCGGCCAAGTCTTGTAATTGCATAGATGGATTTGACACGATGCTTCCCTCTCAGCGGCTAGAGATGATCACGGCACGCCACCGTGACCGACTCAACCGGTATAGACCGCCGCTGACCAAGTCGCCACAACTGTATATAAAAACAGCGATCTCGCTAGAAAAAAATCGTGGTCGCCGGCGTTACTCGTGCAACTCGCGCTCGAGCTGCTCGCGGTAATGGGCACTGAGGCGTTCAATTCGCTCTTTACCCACCGGCGTCATCATCGGGCGCATCAGATTCAGCATGCTGAGCACGCCCTGATACACCACCTGACGGGTAATCAAGGTTTGCGGAGATTGGGTACTCTGGTAGGGGATCCAGCAGGTGACAATCAGCTTCATGGTATGCACGAACTCTGGCAACGCTTCCGCTGACATATCCAACAAACCGCTAGCATGCATGTTGCGCATGATGGCGATCAGCTTTTGGTCAAGATCTGCCTGCGCCGCCAAGTACTGCCGTTGCAGACGCTCATCGCGCCCTAACAAGTCAGCCAGATTGGCATAGAAGAAACGGTAGCGCCACATGGTGTAAAAGATGGCATCCAGATAGCCCATCAGCACATCCAGACTGAGCTCAGATTGCTGTTTAGGCTGGAAGGCCAGCGCCAAATGGTCTGCATACTCGCACAAAATGGCGTGTATAATGTCTTCTTTATTGCGAAAATGATAATACAGGTTGCCAGGGCTGATCCCCAGATGTGCAGCGATATGGTTGGTGGTTACGTTGCGCTCACCGCGTTGATTGAACAACTCCAGACTGGTCTGAATAATACGATCACGGGTTTTCATCTGCACAACGCTCCTCAACAAAGGCTCCAGCTTGAGCCGTTTGTTATGATAACGGACTCAGATCCAAGGGCAATCACTCTGTAGTGTAAACAAGAAGGATTCCATCCATGATTATCGTCACTGGCGGCGCCGGCATGATCGGCAGCAACATCATTAAAGCGTTGAACGACATGGGACGCAGCGACATTCTGGTGGTCGATAACCTGAAAGACGGCACTAAATTCGTCAATCTGGTTGATCTTGATATCGCTGATTATATGGATAAAGAGGACTTCATTACCCAGATTATGGCCGGCGATGACTTCGGCGATATCGATGCGGTATTCCACGAAGGCGCCTGCTCTGCCACCACGGAATGGGACGGCAAATATGTCATGCTCAACAACTATGAGTATTCCAAAGAGCTGCTGCATTACTGTCTGGATCGCCAGATCCCATTCCTGTATGCCTCTTCGGCAGCCACTTACGGCGGCCGTGACCACGACTTTATCGAAGAACGCCCTTATGAAGGCGCGCTGAACGTCTACGGCTACTCCAAGCAGCTGTTCGACAACTATGTGCGTCGTTTGTGGCAAGATGCCGAAGAACATGGCGAAACCCTGTCGCAAATCACCGGTTTCCGTTACTTCAACGTTTACGGCCCACGTGAAGGCCACAAAGGCAGCATGGCCAGCGTCGCGTTCCACCTCAACACCCAGATTAACAAGGGTGAAAATCCTAAGCTGTTCGCGGGTAGCGAAAACTTCAAGCGTGACTTCGTGTATGTCGGTGATGTCGCCGCCATGAACCTGTGGTTCTGGGAAGCCAGTGTGTCTGGCATTTTCAACTGCGGTACCGGTAATGCGGAATCTTTCCAAGCGGTCGCCGATGCAGTCACCGCCTATCATCAAAAAGGTCAGGTGGAATACATCCCATTCCCAGAACATTTAAAGGGCCGTTATCAAGCCTTTACCCAAGCCGACTTGACCAAAGTACGCGCGGCTGGCTATAACAAGCCATTCAAAACCGTGACCGAAGGGGTAGCGGAATATATGGAGTGGCTGAATAAGCGTTAATTGCAGCCTCACTTTGTACGACGGGCCGCTACGGCCCGTTTTTAATCTCATATCAAGAGCCAATTATTGACATGAATATTCTAATGGCGTTATCGCAATTAGAAGTGACGGGTGCTGAAGTGTATGCCACAACGGTGGGTAATGAACTGACACGCCGGGGTCACACCGTACACTATGTATCAGATACCTTAACCAAGCCGGCAATAGGGCATTTTTTCAAATTGCGGTTTAATAAGCGCAGCATCCCTCGCCGTTTTTGGCATGTTGCCTATCTGATTTATCTTATCCGCAAACACAAAATTCAGCTCGTGCATGCGCATTCACGCGCATCAAGCTGGAGTTGCCATATTGCCTGCAAGTTAACACGCACCCCGATGGTCACTACCGTACATGGACGCCAACCAGTACATGCTTCACGCAAAGCTTTCCTTGCGATGGGTAGTCACGCAATCGCTGTTTGTGAAGCCATCGCCGCTCAACTCACCGATGTCCTCGGCATGAGGCCGGAGGCAGTGAGCATTGGTCGCAATGGTATCGACACCCAACGTTATGCCAGAACGCCAGCACCACAAAATACTCGTCCCGTGATCAGTATCATCGGACGCCTTACTGGTCCGAAAGGCGATGTGTGCTATCGACTGCTCGATGAAGTCCTCGATCTCGAACAATGGCAAGTCAATATTTATACGGGTAGTAACATTCCTGAACGATTCCAACGTTTCACCGCACAAGCTAATTTTGCAGGCTATCGTGATGATATCGAAAAGGTGATGGCTGACAGCGATGTCGTGATCGGCGCAGGTCGCGTGGCGATCGAAGCCCTTTTGATGGGCCGCCCTACCGTTGCCATTGGCGAAGCCAATGCAATTGGTTTTATCACTGAAGATAATATTCAAACTGCCATGAGCAGTAATTTTGGTGATATTGGCCCGAAAGATTTAGATATTGATTTTAGCCAATTAACGCCTCAGATCATCGCAGCCATTCACGCCAAACAGTGTGCTGAATCTGTCAGTAATATTGTTGCGAAAAATTATAACATTGCCGCCGTGGTCGACCAGCTTGAATATCACTACCAAAGTGAATATGTCTATACACGTAAGCGGGAAATTCCTGTCATCATGTACCATCGCTTTATCACTAACGATAGCGAGAAAGGCGTACATGGTACCTATATGCAGGTTGATATGCTGGAAAAACATTTTAAGTTACTAAAAAAATTGGGGTATGAAACCTTGACCTTTAGTGACTTGAAAAAAAATGGCACTATCAGCCGCTTTGCGCCGGGCAAAAAGTATTGCATGATCACCGTTGATGATGGTTATCAAGATAATTTAACGCGCCTACTTCCTTTGCTACAAAAATATAATTTCAAAGCGACCGTATACGCAGTCACTGGCGAAACATTCAATCGTTGGGATGTCGAAAATAAAGATAATCCAGAAAGACCAGTATCTCTCATGACCGCAGATGCACTGCGAGCCATCACTGCATCAGGGCATGTAGAAATTGGTGGCCATACGCTGACACATCCTAAGCTTAATACCTTAGATGAAAGCACACAGCGACATGAAATTCACGAGAACAAACAACAATTAGAGTCGATTCTAAGTCAAAAGCTAACCTCATTTGCTTATCCGTATGGGCTCCATAATGATGACAGCAAACGAATTGCCAAAGAGTTAGGCTTTGATTTTGCCGTCGCCACCAATAGTGGTCCTCTGGCATTGCATGAAGACTTATACCAAATAAGACGAATTGCCATTTTCCCAAGAACAGATACATTTGGATTGTGGCGGAAAATTAAAGGGAATTATAACTTCAGGAAAAAATGATGCTGCAGTCCGCTAAACTTAAAATCCGTAATAAGGTCCGTATAAAGAAAGGTAATACTATACGCTTTCTCGGGAAAGCACATATCAGAAAGTGTGATATTAGTATCAGAGGCAATAACAACCAGCTTATCATTGGCAATAACGTCAATATAAAAGGCAGCACTATCGAGATAGATGGAGAGAATTGCACAATCTATATTAATGCAGATTGTGTAATTGGCGAGCGTTGCTATATATCATGTCGAGAACGGAACATAAATATAACAGTTGGCCACTCCTGCATGTTTTCGAGGAATGTAAAAATAATGACATCCGACGGCCATGATATATTATTAGGAAGCGAAAGAATAAATCCGGCAAAAAATATACATATCGGTAATAATGTATGGCTCGCGGATGACGTAATCATATTAAAAGGAGTTATCATTGATGATAATGCCATCGTCGGCATTCGGTCTCTAGTCACCAAGAATATTCCACAAAAAACCGTTTCAGCAGGAAATCCAGCCAAAGTAGTCAAAGAAAATATCACCTGGAGAAAAACCCTAACATATTAAAAAAGTTAAACTATAATTTAAAGGCCATTCATTTACAAACTTAAAAATTAAGAGAAGCAAGCCACGATGAAAATAACTGACACCAGTGTGATTAAGCTCAGTACATTCCTAGCTCTTGCATTGCTGCTCATGACAAAAAACGGAAGCGTACTCATTATCACATTATTAATGTTGTATTCCGTTCGACATTTATATATAAACAAAAACCAATCACGTCTAAATCGTTTTGATTTTATCGTTGTCGCGACACTAGCTACTTACTTTCTAGTTAATATTCCAGTGGCAATTTCAGATCACTCCACTCTACGTTATTTTCAAGGAGGCATACGACTCATCCTATGCATTCCTATTTACTTTTTTATTTATGCTACCATTATTAACCCAAAATCAATTCAAGACAAGCTGTCTCAGGGAGTAATCATAGGATCAGTTGGAGCATTTTTTGTTGCTATCTATCAGTTTTTTTTGTTAGGAATGCCTCGAGTTGATGGTTTTTTGTATAGTATAAATTTTGGCTATCTCTCCTGTGCTCTTGCATTTCTATCACTTTGTCTATCCACTGAAAGAGACAAGTATTTTCTACCATTAATTTTCGCAAGCATATTAAATACAATATCAATGTTTTTGACATTTACCCGAGGGGCCATATTAGCAGCACCTTTGCTTTTAATGCTATTCATAATCTTAAAATGGCGTGACTTTGGTGGAAAAAGAATTACATCCATTCTATCTATTTGTTTAACTTTAATATTCACTCTTTATGCCACCATTCCTGAAGTGAAAGAAAGGATTAATTACACGATCTCGGAGTTTAGTGACATTAAAAATGGAAATTATAACTCAGCCATATCCAGTGGAACGCGATTATATTTATGGAAGGCAGCTATTGAAGCCTATAAGCTAAGCCCCTTGATTGGCCTTCCTTACCATGATAGAGAAGTACTTAACAAACATCTTTATCAACAAGGGGAAATAAACATATACGCTCTCGATACCACTAGAGGCCATGCCCATAATCAATACTTCGAAATGCTTGCTAGCAACGGGTTTTGCGGTCTATTAGGAATTACACTCATGTTATTTATTCCTTTCATTGTCTTTCTAAAACACTATATATCAACAAAAAGCATCTGGGGATTTACTGGGACTATTTTTGTGGCAGGATTTATCATTTATGGACTAACAGAGGTACCTTTAGAGGCCAACCTTATTAGCACTTTTTATGGTTTTATGCTAGCGACAATTTTTGCTATGATTCGTATAGAAAAATATAATTAATCCATCAACATTATATAGGGATTAATAAAATTTAATGAAACTTTTGATTATTGGCCCGTCATGGGTAGGCGATATGGTAATGTCACAGAGCTTATACCAACGCCTAAAGCAGCTACACCCTAACGCACAGATTGATGTTTTAGCGCCAGCTTGGTGCAAGCCGATTTTAGAACGTATGCCTGAAGTCAATCAAGCAATTGAAATGACGATTGGCCATGGTGCATTCAATCTCCATGAGCGTAAGGCCATTGGTCATGAGCTACGAGACAAACACTACAATCAGGCTTATGTGCTGCCCAATTCAGCAAAATCTGCTCTGATTCCGGTATTCGCCAAAATCCCACGCCGTACTGGCTGGAAAGGTGAATTTCGTTATGGGCTGCTTAATGACTTACGTCCGGACAAACGTGTATTTCAATACATGGTTGAAAGGTACGTCGCATTGGCTCATCCCAAAGCGACAATGCGAGCAGACGTTTCATTGGAACACTGTCCAAGACCAAAACTCACCGTTGACCATAACGCGCAGCAGAAGGCGCGCCAGAGACTCGGCTTAGATTCGACGCGGCCGATTATTGGTCTTTGCCCAGGAGCAGAGTTTGGCCCTGCTAAACGCTGGCCCGATCACTACTACGCCGAAGTCGCTCGCTATGTGATTGAACAAGGCTTTCAGGTGTGGTTGTTTGGCTCAGCGAAAGATCATCCAGTCACAACCCAAATACAACAAGCATTAAGCTCAGAGCAACAAGCATACTGCGCCAATCTTGCTGGAGAAACCTCGTTAATTGAAGCGGTTGACTTACTTGCTGCTTGTCATACGGTGGTGAGCAATGACTCAGGATTAATGCATGTTTCTGCAGCTGTCGGGTGTAATATTGTCGCTATTTACGGCTCTAGCTCCCCCAAATACACGCCACCACTGACCGATAAACTGGCGATGGTGCATACAGATATTGAGTGTCGCCCTTGCTTTAAACGAGAATGCCCGCTAGGCCATATGGATTGCCTCAATTCTCTATTGCCTTCTCGTGTCATTGAAGCGCTAAACCTATTTATCGTGCCCGATGCGAAATCGGCACTCGCTAATGAGATATAAACACTTATGAACAACCCCGCTAAAGTGGCTGCTAACCGACTAATTCGTCTGACGGGTAACCTGTTTAAAATGCTCTCTTACCCGTTTCATTGGGTGTTTCCAAAGCTGCGTTTTACGATTCCCGCTTACTCACCAGCTAAGCTAAAAATGCGTGCCAATGCCACCATTCCGCGCACTATTTGGCAAACCAACTTCACCAATCAAGCTTCACTACCGGTTTACCTTAACTATCTGTTTAACCGCCTAATGTCGCTCAGCTGTGACTATCGCTATGTGAGTACCGAAGCACCTGGTGAGTTCTTAAAAGAACATGCTTCGCCGGAAGTTTATGACGCTTATTCACGCCTTACTAACGGCGCAGCCCAAGCTGATTTATGGCGTTTAGTGGTGCTTAATACCTATGGTGGAGTGTATATGGATATTGATGCCACGCTGGTATGGCCGCTCGATAAGCTGCTCGGCGACTCACAAGAGCTGTATATTCGCATTAAAAATAATACCGAGATCACTAACTACTTCATTGCAACTGCACCAAACAATCCAGATCTACAGGCCACAATTGAACAGGTGGTTTATAACGTGAATCACTACGAGCCTTCCATGGGGGTGTATCACTCCACAGGACCAACGGTACTCAATAACATCTTGTCAGCTAAAGCGGTGATTCACACTCAAGATCGTAAATACGTATGTATTCAGGGCACCTTTACCAATGAACACTTCCAGTACATCGATAAACCTCGTGGCAAGTGGACACACATCAACCCCGAAGATCTCGTGAAAAAATAATGCTACTCCGTACGCTTTATACGCTTTTACTCACTTTAGCTGCACCGTTTTTGCTGTGTGGTCTCTATCGCCGTAGACAGGGAAAACCCAGTGTCGGAAAACGTTGGAAAGAGCATTTCGGCATTACCCCTCCACTAAAAGCCGCAAAACCACCGATCTGGATCCACGCCGCATCGGTGGGTGAAACCTTAGCGGTAACGCCACTCATAAAACAAATTAAACAGCGTTCACCGAATACACCGATTCTGCTGACTACCACCACCCCGACGGGTGCAGAACAAGCGGAAAAATTGGCCGATTGGGTTGAGCATCGCTATACCCCGATTGATTTTTCGTTTGCCGTGAGAGGCTTTTTGCGTCGTGCCCGACCTTGCCAATTGATCATCGTGGAAACAGAGCTATGGCCAAATACTCTACATACTGTCGCCAAAGCGGGTTTACCCATCACACTCGTGAATGCACGACTTTCGGAAAAATCCTATCGCGGCTATCAACGAATTCGTCCGTTCTTTAACTGCATGGCGAAGCATCTCAGCCTAGTGTTGTGCCAATTCGCAGACGACGCGCAGCGTTTTATTCGGCTCGGTATAGATGAGAAAAAAGTCAAGATTACTGGATCGATTAAGTTTGATATCAACATCACCGATGAGGTAATTGCTCAAGGTGAAGCGCTCAGAACGGCTTTAGGAAACCATCGTCCAGTCTGGATAGCCGCAAGTACACATCAAGGCGAAGATGAAATCGTCTTAGCCGCACATCAAGCGATCCTCAAGCAACATCCTGATGCATTGTTGATTTTAGTGCCGCGCCATCCTGAACGTTTTGTGGCTGTTCATAAGCTCGCGGCCAGCCTCTTTTCAGTGCAAACTCGTAGCAGCCAACAAACCATAACCTCCGACACTCAAGTGTATCTCGGCGATACCATGGGCGAGATGCTGGTATTACTCGGCGCTTCTGATGTGTGTTTTATGGGTGGCAGTTTAGTGGGCAAAAAAGTCGGTGGGCATAATTTGCTTGAACCTGCCGCGCTGGCAAAACCCATCATTACAGGCCCTAGCTTTTACAACTTCACTGATATCACTCATGCACTCATCAACGCATATGCCTGTGTGATTGCTAACCAATCAGAAAGCATCACCAAGCAGGTGAATCATTGGTTTACTGATACTCAAGAACGGAAGCAATCCGGAAAAAATGCCTTAGCGATTGTGATGCAAAATCGTGGAGCTCTCGAAAACACCTTGATCGAATTAGGTTTTACTAAGGAATTCGCCCAATGAAAAAATTGATCGTCGACCTCGACGGCACTCTCACCCAAGCCAATACTTCCGATTATCGTAACGTACTACCTCGGCTTGATGTGATTGAGCAACTTCGCGAATATCACCAACAAGGGTTTGAGATTGTGATTTCGACGGCGCGTAATATGCGTACTTATGAGGGTAACGTCGGCAAAATCAATATCCACACGCTTCCTATCATTACTGAGTGGCTGGATAAACACCAAGTGCCTTATGATGAAATTTTAGTAGGAAAACCTTGGTGTGGGCACGATGGCTTTTACATTGATGATCGCGCCGTGCGTCCTTCCGAATTTGCCTCGATGAGTTTGGAAGAGATCCACCAACTCTTTGAGAAGGAAAAATCATGTTCTTAATTATGTCTGGTGCATATGTTGGCCAAGAGTTGGAATCTGAATTTGGGCGTATTCCTCCGAGTTTTCTGCCGTTAGGCAATCGTCGTCTTTTTCAGCATCAAGTTGCTTTAGCACCACAAGACGTAAAAGTTTATCTCTCTTTGCCTGAATCTTATGCTGTCTCAGAGATCGACCGCCAATGGCTTGAACAACATCAGGTGACAATTATCGCGACGCCGGATGGACTCAGCTTAGGGGCATCACTGGTGGCGGCACTCAATATTAGTGGGCACTCACTCAATGCACCACTGCACATCCTCTACGGTGATACGCTATTTAACCAACTGCCCGTTGGTGATGATATCGTCAGCGTTTCCACCGCAAAAGACAGCTATAACTGGGCCGTATTAACTAATGATGAAGTCGATTGGCTACAAGATGCCAATACGCCCATGAGTCACGAAAGTCAGCGAATTATCGATGGTTACTTCAAATTCAGCCGACCACGGGAACTGGTTCGTTGTATCACTCAGAGTGAATGGAAGTTTATTGCAGGCCTCAATCGCTATCATAAAAGCGTCGGCTTAAGTGCGGTCAATTCCATCGGTTGGCTCGATTTTGGCCATGTGAATACTTACTATCACTCCAAAGCCGAATTCACCACTCAGCGCGCCTTTAATGAACTGACCATCACCGCTAAATGGATTGAAAAATCGAGCATCAAAAACCAAAAAATCGCCGCTGAAGCTTACTGGTTTGACAATCTACCAATGGCGATGCGAGGCTTCATTCCACAATATTTAGGTAGCCAAAACAGCGAGGGGAAAATTTCCTATCGTTTAGAGTATCTCTACCTAACAGCACTGAACGAGTTATTCGTTTTTTCCAGATTACCGAGCCAAATCTGGCAAAAAATCTTAGCTAGCGCAGTGGAGTTTTTAAGCCTATGCCTTGAGCAATCGGTCGAGCCAAATGCTCCTATCAATACTCTCGACATACTGTTTGCCGATAAAACCGATCTACGCCTCAAAGAATTCTGTGCAGCGCGACACATCACTTTAGAAGATCAATGGCAGTACGCTGGACAACATGTTTCGCTAGCGCAAATTCTACGTGATAGCCAAAAACATTTGCCTAATGGGGAACCCTTGTTAGGGGTCTTACACGGTGATTTTTGCTTTAGCAACATTTTGTATGACTTCCGAGCCAATAAGATTAAGACGATTGATCCTAGAGGGATGACCCCTGATGGGCAGAAAACACTGTATGGTGATATCCGCTACGATCTCGCTAAGCTGAGTCATTCGATTCTTGGCTTGTATGACTGGATTATTGCTGGTTACTACCATGTTGAAATTGCCGATAACGCGATCGAATTAAAGATTGCCGAGCAGAGCCATCATAAAGAGACGCAACAAGGTTTTATCGAACTGATTGAACAGACCTTCGGTCTCACGGCGAAAAATCTCTACGCGATGCAAATTCAACTATTCCTATCCATGTTGCCTTTGCACGCCGATGATCGCCACCGCCAAGATGCCTTGTTTGCGAATGCGTTTCGTCTCCACCAAATTTTATTGAGGCTTGATCAATGATTGTGATCCCAATGGCGGGAATGAGTTCTCGCTTCTTTAAAGCTGGTTATACACAGCCTAAATATATGCTTGAAGCCCATGGTCAAACTCTGTTTGAACACTCAGTCAACAGCTTTACCGCCTATTTTGCTAGCACTCCGTTTCTGTTTATTGTGCGCAATGTTTACGACACTGCGGCCTTTGTGCGCGAAAAAGCGACTCAGCTTGGAATTAAACAGTTTTATATTGCTGAATTGCATACCGAAACTCGCGGCCAAGCAGAAACGGTGACCTTGGGGTTAGAGGAATTAGCAAAGCAAGGCGTGGACTATCAAGGCTCGATCACAGTGTTTAACATCGATACATTCCGTCCGAATTTTGTATTCCCTGACATTAGCCAACACAGCGATGGCTACCTAGAAGTGTTTCAGGGCAGCGGTGACAACTGGTCTTTCGCCAAACCAGAGCATACTGGCAGCACTAAAGTGATTCAGACAGCCGAGAAAAATCCGATTTCCAATCTCTGTAGCACCGGGCTTTATCACTTCAATCGTAAAGAGGATTACTTGGAGGCGTATCGCGAATACATTGCCAGACCTAGCCAAGAATGGGAGCGAGGCGAGCTATACATTGCGCCACTCTACAATTTGCTCATTCAAAAAGGGTTGAATATTCACTACCACCTGATCGCGCGTCATGAGGTCATTTTTTGTGGCGTGCCAGATGAGTACACTGACTTTTTGAGGCAGCCACAACCATGATCAAGATTGATGATGAAGCGATCACTTTTGTTGTACAGGGGCCGGTACAAGCCAGCGCCAGTCGTCAGCAAATCGCGGGTATCACAGAGCAGTGTTTGAACTCCATACGGCGCTTTTTTCCTAAATCGACCATCATTCTGTCGACTTGGAAAGGGCAGCCGTTGGATGGGCTCGATTACGACCAAGTGTTGGAATTGGATGATCCCGGCGCAAATACCGTTTTTCATGATGGCAAGCCACTCAAACTCAATAATAACCGTCAGATGTACAGCACCCATATGGGGCTGAAAGCGGTGAAAACGCCTTATGCGGTTAAGTTACGTACCGATAACCTACTGACGGGACGCCAATTTGTTGAGCTGTATGAACGATATGCCGATCTCCCTAGAGCGCAGAATTATCAATTTTTGACTCAGCGAGTGCTCACCAGCAGCACGTTTTTTATTTCAAGCCACTACGGGCATCCGGTTCATTTTCATAAAAGCGATCTGTTTGACTTTGGCCTGACCCAAGATCTCCTGACCATTTGGTCTGATCGCTGGATACCGGAATTACGCTTCACGCTTAAGCCGGGCTACAAAGCACGCCACCCGGCAACAGAGCAAGTTTTATGTCTGAACTGGATCTCTGCTCTACTTGGTGAAGAGCACCATATCGAGAGTAAAACCTGCGATCACGCAGGCTTAGGTGAAAACTTTTGGCCACAGTTTATGGCCAATAACTTACTCATGGATTGTCCAGAAAATATTGGATTGGATGTCACTGAGCGCTTCTATAAACGAGGTAATCTGGCGCTTGAATATGACCTTAAGGATTGGCTGTATCTTAACGGTTTGATCTCTAAAAATACTCTAATCGATAAAAAGCGTATTTATAGAGCATATAAAAAATGGACAGGGTTGATGATTAAGAAAATCCATCCAACTCGAGTGACAAAATAAGAGTTTCCAATTGATAGCAAAGCGAGTGAACAAGATTAATTGACTATGAAAACCCAAAAACGCTTTTTAACTGTTAATGAGCTTATTCAGTTAAAAAAGTCCCATATCACGCTCAAAAAGTGGTTTAAGAAAGCCTATAAGATCGCTGAGCCACTCGCGATTGAGCCACACACACACTTTAGTATCTCAAGAAATCATTTGTGGCAAATGGGGGCATTTTCATACTCCCATTCTGCACTGCCAGTAGATTCAATCGTTGGCCGATACTGCTCGATCTCTGGCGGTTTAAAAATAATCGGTACTGAGCATCCTCTCCACACCTTTACAACATCGCCATTAACTTATGAGTATGATTTTCTGGGTGGTGAACGCCAACCATTCGCACTAAAACCGCTCAAACCGATAGAAAGATTAGTCATAGGTAATGATGTATGGATTGGCCAAAATGTATCTTTAAAAGCAGGGATAAAGATTGCTGATGGTGCTGTTATCGCTGCAAATGCCGTCGTCACCAAAGATGTCCCACCATACGCAGTGATGGGAGGTATTCCGGCAAAGGTAATCAAATATCGATTCACTGCAAGTGAAATTGCATCATTATTAGAAATTAAATGGTGGGATTATCACTATAAAGATTTCTCAGGCATGGATTTAAATTTTTCCGGAACACAAATGTGTGCATATTTTAAACGTCAACTACCAAAAATAGAACCATACTCACCAGAGAAAATTTATCTAAGCTAACCAACCAGTGTATTGTAACTTACAATATACGCAAATTTAATTGTTATCATTAAGCTATATCATAGTTATGGTGTAATTAAATAAGAACAACGCAGCATTTAACTACGTGCGTTGTTCTTAACGATATCAGCCACTAAAAATAAAGAACCATACCGGATTAGGTATTACGTGGTTCAGCTGCATAACTTAACTATCACCTGAAACCTTCATTTATTTATTTCTAACCAATGCAAGGCTAACACCCTCCCTCCTTCATAGTTAAGATGATTATTATCGAAATATAAAGGTGTATTATTTAACTGACTCTTACAACTAGTTTCATCGCAAAGAAGTGAGACAACCGGGATGACTTTAACTTGTGGATATTTTTTTGCAATATCATATATAATGGTATTAGCAGCCTCCTGACGTTCAAGCATTACGTTTAAAGGCAAATCACATGATATACCTTTCATCCAAGCATACGTGCTTTTCTTAATTAGGCAGTTGCTCGGATTGAAGCTATAAGCTGGTGCTTGCTCAAACAAAATAGGCTTGATACCTGCCCCAATTAGATGGCTAATTGTCTGTTCTAAACCTTCTTTTAAAGCTCTACGACTATTATCAATCGACTCACTATAGTCCGTTTTATCACCTAAATAGACACGACTACCTTTTTCGCCTATAGCACGTGTTGTTTCTGTGTACATGGCCCAACGCCCAGCTAAAAACACCATGCTTGGTTTTAATTCAGTGAGTTTGAGAGCAATTTCATTATTTCGTTGAGAACACTCTTTCTCAGGCTGACCATATTTAATTAGGTCATGGCCTAGAATAGGAGGGCACCCACCCAAACCACCATATAATGCTGAAAAACCTTGTTTTTTTCCCAACACGTCGACAAAACTTCGAAAATGTCCGGCATGAGAATCACCCCAAACATAAGCTGTGATCGGTTTTTTAATATTTCCGATCACTGTTGACTCAAAAGGGTATGAGTCAACAACTTGAGGTCGACGTTTCTTATCGTCATCGAATGTATAGGATGATTGGCGAAATATTTCTTGGACTGAATTGCTGAATCGGTCAGGATACCCGTCTTGTGAAACGATCGTTTTCGCTATCATAACTATCCCACCTATTGGCAAGATTAAATAAAACAAATAAACCCATAGATTGCCAATCTTCGAATTTCGCAAAGGGGTTTCGAACCACCGCCAAGAGACAAAGGAGAGCACAACCGTGATCACGCCACAAATGATGGCATCAACAATCGTAAAGCTAATGAAATAGTAACGATAAAATGCTAAGACCGGCCAATGCCATAGATACAATGAATAAGACAAGCGACCTATGAACGCCATAGGGCGCAAACTCAATATATAAGAAACGATACTTGTTTTTGACACACCAGATAAGATGACTAAAGCCGAAGCTATAGTCACAACGAGCGCATGAAGCCCAGGGAAAATATCATTTTCATTCAAATAAAAGGAAAGGAATGCAAGGCTTACCATCCCGGCAATGCCAGTGAACTGCCAAAATCCCATCGGTAAATCCATACTGATTTTTTTTTTGCAAACCATTATGGCTAAAAATGCGCCAATCAAGAACTCAAAAGCCCTACTTTGAATTAAGTAATAACTAGAACTACCGCTTAACCTTGCCATGTACTCAGAGTAAGCAATTAACCCTACTAAACTCGAAGAAATAACGAACCAAAAGCAACGTAGCGTTAAGCTACGTGTAATTAAAATTAAGGCCATAGGCCAAATAAAGTAAAATTGCTCCTCTAACGATAATGACCACGTATGAAGCAATGGGAGCGTTTCAGAGGCTGGGGCAAAATAGCCAGAATGCTTTTCAAAATAAACATTACTAATAAATGAGCTTGCATAACGCAAACTATCTGCAAAACCAACAAAATCATTTGGCGTGAAAAAAAAATACGCAAAAAAAAGACTTGTCATCACCACCAGATAAAACAATGGCAGAATTCTCTTTATTCGCCTCACATAGAAATGATTAAAAGAAAACTCATCATTTAAAATCCTAGGGTAAATTGCTGATGTTATGATATAGCCAGATATAACAAAGAAAACATCAACACCTATAAAACCTCCAGGGATCCAATCGGCGTTCATATGAAATAAAATAACCATCAAAACGGCGACAGCTCTCAAGCCATCGATGTCTGGTCTATACTTAATATCACTCATTAAAATCTACTTATTTTTTACTAGCAGTTGCTCCCACTGCTCGTTTGACCAATATATATTACGCTTGACAAATTCCTTTTCAAACGAACGTTTTAATCTATTTAAATTTTCTTGTTTCCAAACTTCACCCTGCTGTACAAAACATTTATCAAAATCAATAATCCATACTTTCTCTTGTTCATCAATCAAAATGTTATGAATATTAAGATCTGTGTGGTTGACTTGCGCATCGTGCATTTTGCGGATCTCACGACCGATTTTACGATAGAGTTCATTACTGATCGGGCTTTCTTGTAAAATGCTCACCAGATCGCGGGCATTCGGCACTTTTTCACTTAAGAGATCGGCTTTATACAACAGTCCATGTTTTTGTACGCGAGCGGCTATTGGGCGCGGTACGTTAACACCAGCGTCACGTAAGTGATTGAGCAACATAAACTCTTGATAACTGCGGCTCTTTTCCCAGCCCGCGAACCAGTAAGAATCGGCCACCAGCTTGCCAAACAAACCACCGCGGCGATAATGACGCAACGCACCTTGAGTCTGTTGCAACTGCACAAACCACGTGGTGCCTCGCCCTGATGCACTACCGATCAGCTTATTGTTTTGCTGCCAAAACTCAGGGTTACAGCATTGACTTGGATCTTCATGCAAAAGCGCGTCGTCAAACCAAATTTTCTGCTGAGCGTCGTTGAACGTCTGTATCAAGGGGCGATTCCTATCATTATCTTGTAGTTTTGCAATACTACCCTTCATGTTGTCTACGACATTTTACATTTTCTCATCAGCTCTGCATAATTCTGACTCCATTCTCGAATAGATCTGGTTATGGCATTGTTTCAATCAGCCCCACACTCCATCTGCATTCTTCGCCTATCCGCTATCGGCGATGTTTGTAACGCAATAGCTTCTGTACAAGCCATCCAGCGTGAGTGGCCACTCACTCATATTACTTGGGTTGTTGGTAAAGCAGAGTCAGCATTGCTACAAGCAGTCGACAATATTGAAGTGATTCCCGTCGATAAAAAGCAAGGTTGGCGTGGATATCTACAACTCTACAGAACACTACGCGGTAGAAAGTTTGATGCATTGCTGCATATGCAAACAGCATTTCGCGCAAGTCTAGCCAGCTTGTTGATTAAAGCGCCCTTGCGACTCGGATTTGACTCCACGCGTACTGGCGATAACCAGCATTGGTTTATCAACACACCAGTGCCTTCACCAACATCCACTCATGTCCTTGATGGTTTTATGCAATTTGCTGCAGCACTCGGCGTAAAGAATCTGCAGCCAACGTGGACGCTGACGATCCCAGCGCAAGATATTGCGTGGGCTACACCTTACAAAACCGATAAACCGCTATTAATTATCGCTCCCGCTAGCAGCAAAGCGTATAAGAATTGGACTGTTGCTGGATATGCTGCACTAGCCCGTCATGCAGCCGCAAGAAATGTCGATGTTATTCTAACGGGAGGGCCAGCGCCCGCTGAAGAGCAACTCTCATCCAAAATTTGTCAATTAGCGGAAGATGCTATCACTCACAACCTGACTGGCAAAACATCGTTGCTGCAAATGCTAGCATTATTACAGCAAGCAGATATTGTCTGCAGTCCAGACAGCGGGCCCGCGCATATGGCAGCAGCGCTAGGTCGCCCCGTATTGGGTATTTATGCGCACCATAATCCACAACGAACAGGCCCCTATGGATGGCAGCAGTATATTGTGAGCAACTACGCACAGAATATTACAGCTCAAACAGGAAAGACTATTGAGCAGTTGCCGTGGCGCTCACGCGTCAAAGATCCACTTGCCATGCAGCAGATTGATGCATCTGAAGTACTACACAATTTTGATCGTATGTTGACCGACTGTGGAATAACAAAATGACCACTATGCCCCGCCAATCAACGCTGAGCGTTGTTCTTATCGTTAAAAATGAAGCTGAAAACCTCAGACTTTGTCTCGAAAGTGTGCGCTCACTTGCTGATGAAATCATCGTAGTTGATAGTGGCAGTAGCGATCAAACTGAACAAGTCGCTCGCCAATTTACATCACAGTTCATCGTGCACGATGACTGGCCAGGGTTTGGTCGTCAAAGACAAATAGCACAATCATACGCAAGCTGTGATTACATTTTATGGTTAGATGCTGACGAGCGCATTAGCCCTGAATTGCACGCGAGTCTAGAAAGCGTATTAGCGCAGCCCGTTGATACTCATGCTCTCTATCAAATCTCTCGTCTTAGCTGGGTATTTGGTCGCTTTATTCGCCATTGCGGCTGGTATCCTGATAGAGTGGCTCGTCTCTATGCACGCCAACTTACCACGTACAATGATGCATTAGTGCATGAAAAAGTGATCATTCCCCCTAAAGCAAAAATCCAAACTCTTGAAGGTGACCTTCTACATTACACTTACCGAGATCTGGAACACTATCTTGTTAAGTCTGCTGGTTATGCCGCTGCGTGGGCGACTCAACGGCAAAAGATAGGCAAGAAAAGCAGCATTAGCAGTGGAATATTGCATGCCATCGGCTGCTTTCTAAAGATGTACATTGTCAAAGCTGGATTTTTAGATGGTAAGCAAGGTTTTTTACTCTCAGTGCTATCGGCACATTCCACCTTCGTCAAATATGCCGATTTATGGATTAAAAACCTAGACCACTCAACCAAGAACTAGCGCTTTGGGCGGCAACACGCGGATCAATCAGCTGCATATTTTCCTGCGTTTCCTCTCCTGCGGGAGGACAAAAAGCAAGATGCCGCCCCTGGCGATTCAATGGCTGCCAACGTAACGGTGTTGCAGAGCGTCGACTAGGAAAAAAGCCAATAGTCGGAATATCCAAAGCTCCGGCAATATGCAAAGGACCTGTTGAACCTGCAACAAACAAATCCGCGCAGCTTAAAATGTGAACAAACTGCGTTAGCGTCGCATCACTGCCCAACAAAACGACATCACCACCATCACGAGCAATGAGCTGTTCCAGCTCTTTAGCATAAGCTTGCTCTGTTGGACCGGCAGTCAACACCCACTGGATCTTATGCTGGTTTTGTAGCTCAAAGGCAAAATCCGCATATTGCTGTAAATTCAAATTACGTGCCGATCCGCCACTTCCCGCATGAATAAAGCCCCATTTGAGTGCCGGGTTCAAACCATAATGTTGAATCAAGTACTCTCGTTGCTTAGCAATATCTTCGATAGCAAAAGACAAATAGGGCGCATGTGGTTCCACGATATTGATTTGCAAGGAATTTAAAAAATGCCGGATTAAATCTAAGTTATATTCTGACTCTGGTTTTTGCGATCGTGAGCGGCGCTGAGCTAAACGATGGTTGAACAAAATCTGCGCCCACTTGGTAGCAGGAGCTAATCGATATGGGATATGTGCACGCCATAACATCCAAGCAATACGGCTCGTTGAAAATAGACAAATCGCGGCATCAAAACCTAACCCACGTAATGTTCGCTGCAACTGCTGCTGCACATCTTTTGATGCATGTTCACCCGGATCAATCACAACCTCATCAATCCATGGACACATTTCAGCTAATGCAGCCGTATAGTGTGGGACAAGAGCATAAATCCGAGCTTGTGGCATAGATGCCTTAAGCATCGCAAAACTTGGCCATGCCAACATAAAATCACCGATTTTGTCATTCCGCACAACCAGAATGCGTTTCATTTCACTCTCTCATTTGCCTACAATAGAACAAATAATACAAAAAACTGCGCCTGTATGTCCCATGCATTCCACATTTAAAGACATACAATCCCAACACCACTACAGCGTGTGATGAATCAATTACAGGAGTCGCCCACGTATGGCTCGTCGTTTAATTTACCCTGGGACATTTGATCCTATTACTCTTGGTCACCTTGATGTGATTACGCGCTCGCTCCGCTTGTTTGATGAATTAATTATTGCTGTTGCAGCCAACCCAACCAAAAAAACCATGTTTACACTGGAAGAACGGGTACAGCTAGTGCAGCAAAGTACATCTCATCTCAGCGGTGTCCAAGTCATCGGATTTACTGGACTGCTTGCCGATCTCGCCAAAGAATACCAAGCCAATGGGCTACTACGTGGCGTACGCGGCACCACCGACTTCGATTATGAATTTCAGCTTGCCGCAATTAATCGCCGCCTCAATCCAGGGCTAGAAACCGTCTTTCTAACCCCAACAGAGGAGTGGAGTGCCTTATCCTCAACAATCGTGCGTGAAGTTGCAGTACATGGTGGTGATATCAGTGGTTTTGTATCGCCCCCCGTGCACCAAGCCCTACAAAATAAACTGGGACTTTAAGCGTCTTTCCGCAATGGCTGACAATGTGGGCAATAAAAACTATTGCGCTGGCCAATCCGCATGCTTTCAATCGGGGTACCACACACGCGGCAAGGTTCACCCGCTCGGCCATACACTTGCAAGGTTTGCGCAAAGTAACCAGGGCGACCATCGGGCTGAGTAAAATCACGCAGCGTTGTGCCGCCTTGCTCAATCGATCGTGTCAGCACTGACTTGATGACTGAGACCAATTGGTCACATTGTGCTGTAGTCAGTGCATGTGCAGGTAACATTGGGTGCAGCCGACATTGAAACAGCGCTTCATTGGCATAAATATTTCCCACCCCTACCACTACCTGATTGTCCATCAACCACGCTTTTAACGCAGTGCGTCGTTTACGACTACTCTGATACAGATACGTGGCATTAAACTCTGAGTTCAATGGCTCTGGCCCCAGTTTAGCCAATAATACATGCGAGAGCGGCGTCTCACTCCACAACCAACACCCAAAACGGCGCGGATCGTTATAACGCAGCACTTGCCCATTGCCCAGCTGCATATCCACATGATCATGTAACGCTGGCGGTGTCCCCGTTGGCACAACACGCAAACTTCCCGACATGCCCAGATGGATGATGATCCATCCGATAACTTTGTTGATTACAGGCTGACTGATTTGCAACAGCAGATATTTGGCGCGCCGCTCTACCGCCGTCACACGCATACCGTGCAACCCCATGATTTCAGAGGCTACCGGCCAGCGTAATTTCGACTGCCGAACCACCAGCTGCACAATGGTTTGCTGTAAAACATACGGCAAAATGCCGCGTCGGCTGGTTTCTACTTCCGGTAACTCAGGCATACGAAAACCTTAGCGGTAAATGAAATTATCAGGAATAAATATCGTTACGCTTCTTTACATTGAGAGACTCATGTATGGATAAAAATCCATAAAATGTTATCCATAGCTTAGGGTGAGATAAGGTCGATTACACCCCAATACAAGCCTGAAAGATATCCACCATCACAGGAACCATGCATCAGCACGTTTCTGACATTTTAACATGGCACTTTCAAGATAAAATCAACACTCAATTTCTGAAAGATTACCTGCCATCGTGGTAGGTATGTAAACAAGGTTAGCACTGTGATATCGATTGTTATTCCAGCAAAAAATGAACAAGGCAATATCGGGCCATTGATGCAAGAAATTCATCAGGCTCTGCATAACGTGACACCATTTGAAATTGTCGTCGTCGATGATGGCAGCAATGATGCTACATACCACGAAATTCTCGCTACAGCCACAACCTTGGGCTGTAATGCACAAGCTATCCGCCACCAATACAGCACGGGCCAAAGTACTGCGGTACACACCGGAGTACAACATGCCCAAGGCGATTGGATTGTGACACTCGATGCTGATGGACAAAATGACCCCGCAGACATACCAGCATTACTGGCTAAAGCTAGCGCAGTAACCGTGAGCGATTTTTGTATCGCGGGCTACCGTAAACATCGCAAAGATACGGCTTGGAAGCGCACCCAGTCCCGTATTGCCAATAACATTCGGCAGGCCTTGCTACATGATGGTGTGCCAGACACCGGATGTGGACTAAAGCTTTTCCCGCGCGCAACCTTTTTGCAACTACCGTACTTTGATCACATGCATCGCTATATTCCCGCTTTAATCCGCCGCATTGGAGGGGAAATCCACGTACAAGAAGTAAATCACCGAGATCGTACCGTTGGTGAATCTAAATACAATGCATGGAATCGCGCGTGGGTAGGTATTGTCGATATGCTGGGCGTGATGTGGCTACAAAAGCGCTCACGTCCCGTCCTCATTGAAAAAACAGAAAAAACGGCCTGATATGCGCATACTCAAAGTGTGTTTTACCAGCATGCTGTTATTTGGACTAGGAATACTAGTTCATTATGATGCATTTGCTCACTTTACTGATAGCCACTGGGTTGCCCAGTATCTACAGGAGCAAGGAAACATCGCACTCTGCGTTTTAATCGGTTTTGGTGCATTGTTTACCGCCGTGGGAGGACCGCGGCAGGTCATCTCATTTATCTTCGGCTATTCCTTAGGGGCTCCCTTCGGCATTATTCTGAGTTTATTTTCATGCCTACTGGGTAGTTTATTTGCCTTCTACATGGCTCGATTCACTCTCCACCACTGGTTACATCATCGTTTCCAGCACCGTATCACTAAACTTGATCGAGCATTCAGTAAGCAAGCATGGGCAAAAATACTCATGATCCGCCTATTTCCTGTCGGTAATAATTTACTGACCAATTTATTGGCTGGAGCATCACATATTAAGCTCAATGGTTTTTTGGGTGGTACGCTACTCGGTTATTTGCCACAAACCATTATTTTTGCTTATGCCGGCTCAGGAATCGGTCTGGACAAATCAGAAAACCTCATCATTAGTGGTGTGCTATTTTTTATATCCAGCCTGATTGGTATTTATTTATACCGACAACACAGAGCTATAGCACTTCCTAAAAATGCGTCCGCACATCATACAAATCAACAAGGATGACTATGCATTTCGCATCTGAACTCTATAAACGCACATTGGACAGCGACAATTACGGAAAAGTACTCACCCTACTCCTCCTATTTGCCACCATCATTATTTTTACTGGCATTGGGTTACGTTCACCATGGCCTGCGGATGAACCGCGATTTGCTGAAGTAGCACGCGAGATGGTAAGTACGGGTAACTGGTTAATTCCGATGCGAGGAGGTGAGGCGTACCCCGATAAACCGCCTGTTTTTATGTGGGCAATTGCGCTATTTTATTGGCTCAGCGGAAACCTAAAAATCGCATTTTTACTTCCCAATGCCTTGTGCTCACTTCTCACCCTATTTCTAGTTTTTGATCTTGGTACAAGATTATGGAATATAAAAACCGCACGTAACGCAGCATTACTGCTTCTCCTGTTTCCTCAGTTCATTATCCAAGCAAAAGTTGCTCAAATTGATGCTATGGTGACAGCTTGGATAACTCTTGGCTGCTATGGATTACTGCGTCACTTCTTACTTGGACCAAACTGGAAATGGTATTTTATTGCCTGGGGCATGATGGGGTTAGGCATTATTACTAAAGGAGTTGGCTTTCTGCCTGTTTTCTTATTGCTTCCCATCGCAGCATACCAACTAGCAGGTAAGAAAATAAGTGAGAATACCTTCACTCGCAAAGGTTTATATGGTCCAGCTGTAATGTTGGGTGTTATTGCCTTATGGCTAGTACCTATGTTGCTTTATGTTTGGATTAATGGCAGTCAAGAGCTTATACAATATCGTAATAACATCCTATTCAAGCAAACAGGGGAGCGCTATGTGAATGCATGGCACCATATTGAACCTTGGTATTACTACTTATTGGATGTCATTCCTGGACTGTGGTTTCCAGCTCTACTATTGATAGTGGCGTATGCTAAAAAAATCGTTTCGGCGATTCGAATGCAACCACAAATTGCTATTTTATTTTGCTGGGTAATTTGTGTCCTTGCTTTTTTTAGCTTAAGCCCAGGAAAACGTGGAGTTTATATTTTACCGGCACTACCAATGTTTAGTTTAGCCCTTGCCGCCTCTATCACCCCATTTACGCAAGTTCGCTGGTTTGAACGCCTGCTCAGCGTAATTCTATGGGGGCTGGGTGGTGCTATGGTACTTACCGGAATACTTGCTTTAGCGCGTTTACCTGTATTAACCAAAGCTATTACCACAAACCTGAATGCCATTGCTCTACTTGTTATTCTGATTGGTGCTCTCTGGCTTACCATCCAGTACTTGTTACGCAAAAAATCCAGCATGCTGCGTATGGGGGCCTCTATGAGTATGACTTGGCTACTCATCAGCCTATTCGGATATCCATTGTTGGAGCCGATGCGAACGCCCGAAATCATTTTAAAAAATGCGGAAAAAATTACGGGTCCAGGGGGTGAATTAGGTCTAATTAATTTTAAAGAACAATTTATTTTATTCTCTCCACTAAATATTACCCATTTTAGCTATCTGGCTCCGGTGGAACAGCAAGAGCGTAACGGCTGGCAATGGATGCAAGAAGGCGAACATCGCTACCTAATTGTACGGCAAAACCAGCCATTATCTTGTATCAATACCGCACAAGGTCAAATGCTGGGTAAAGCTCATGGTGATGAATGGGTGTTAATCTCAAAGCAAGATCTTACGCCAGACTGTGAAAAACCCACACACCGTGAGCTGTTTTTTACGCCAAAACCTGCTGCATGGCTGAACCTCTAGCTCACCATGCCGACCCTCTGATGTGGATATGTGATTTTCCCCAGATCCACATCTCCCCTATGCCAGATGGTATTTAGACATAAAAAAACCCAGCCGAAGCTGGGTTTTTGACAAGTCAGAGAAGAAAAATTATTTAATTTTTGCTTCTTTGTACACTACGTGCTGACGAACAACTGGATCGAACTTTTTCAGTTCCAGTTTTTCAGGCATAGTGCGCTTGTTTTTAGTAGTGGTGTAATAGTGACCAGTGTTGGCAGAAGACACCAACTTGATCTTTTCACGAATACCTTTAGCCATGAGTCAGCTCCTTACACTTTCTCACCGCGGGCACGCAGTTCAGCAAGAACAGCTTCAATACCCTTTTTGTCGATGATACGCATACCCTTGGTGGAAACACGCAGGGATACGAAACGTTTCTCGCTTTCTACCCAAAAGCGATGAGTGTGCAGGTTCGGCAGGAAGCGACGACGAGTCGCATTCATCGCGTGAGAGCGGTTATTACCGACTGCCGGACGCTTGCCAGTTACTTGGCATACTCGGGACATGTCAATTCTCCAAAAATCAAATCAGCTCGAGCGTCGTTAGGTTAAGGCTACCTCGTCAGGCAACGTGCCTTACCCGTGATTCTCAAAGGTCGGGGATTGTACAAGATATCTTGCCATTGCTCAAGAGGCAGTCACCCTCAGGATCAAGAAAGGATCTGCCGTTAACGGGCAAGATACCCCGACAAGTATCTAAACCACCAAAGAGGCTTTCCATATCATGGTGTACACAATACGGGATGGCGTTACTGGTGCTGGGCGTAAGGATACCTCGTTCAGCGAACAAGTAAAAATTAAACTGATGAGTTTGTCGATAAATCAGCCTAAATCCACCCCCGCTCCGCAAACGAAACGGTTTCACCGGTGCCAACCACCACATGATCGAGCACCCGGATCTCCACCAATGCACAGGCATCTTGAATCTGACGCGTAATTTGCCGATCAGCTCGACTGGGCTCAGCAACGCCAGAGGGATGGTTATGCGCCAAAATCAGCGCCGCCGCATTACATGCCAGTGCCGCTTTGATTATTTCACGGGGATGCACGGTGGCGCTATTAAATGTTCCGGCAAATAACTCCTCTTTTTTGATCACCCGATGCTGATTATCCAAAAACAGGACTAAAAAAATTTCGCGTTCGCGGCTGCTTAAGCAACTTTGCAGATACTGCTGAGTGTCTTGCGGGCTACTCAAGGCACTGTCGCGCTGCAACTTCTCGGCCAAATAGCGGCGTGACATTTCGATGCTAGCCTGCAGCTGCACATATTTGGCTTCACCTAAGCCGTGCTGGCGACAAAACGTCAGCTGGTCTGCCGCCAGTAAAGCGCGCAGCGAACCAAAATCGCGTAGCAGACGCCGCGCCAGTTCGACCGCGTTACAACCTTGAATACCAGTGCGCAGGAAAATAGCCAAGAGCTCGGCATCGCTCAGCGCACCGACCCCCTGTTGTAATAATTTCTCCCGTGGTCGCTCGGCCATCGGCAATGCTTTTAATGGAACATGCGTCATCTGTGGCATTCCCTGCATCGATGAAAATACGCGTCTTGACGATATACGGTTAATACTGGCCGTAATCGGTCGCTGATAGGTTGTAGAAGATCTCGACTGCGTGTGCGATCGCCGCGGCAAAAAGCTGCGAGACTGACCGCAACTTGCGCCCAGAGAGCGGCCCGCGTACGCGGCTTCACGGCGCAAGCCCAGTGGGCGAAGCGCAAACACCGACGGATGTGGTAAAGTGTGCCGCATTGAGTCAACGTGATGTAGCCAATTTGCCAGAGGCGGAAATCGGCCATGAGTGCATTAACCAATAAACGAGTCCTGCTCGGGATCAGCGGCGGGATTGCGGCGTACAAATGTGTGGAGCTGGTACGCCGTCTGCGTGAGCAACGCGCAGAAGTGCGGGTGGTGATGACCGCCGCCGCCAAAGCTTTTATTACCCCACTGACCTTACAAGCCGTCAGCGGACACCCTGTGGCTGATGATCTGTTAGATCCGGCTGCCGAGTCCTCCATGGGGCATATCCAGCTGGCCAAATGGGCTGATCTGGTGTTGCTGGCACCGGCCACCGCCGATCTGATGGCGCGCATGGCGGCGGGTATGGGAAATGACCTGCTAACGACCTTGTGTCTGGCCACCAACGCGCCACTGGCGATTGCACCGGCCATGAATCAGCAGATGTATCAAGCGCAGGTCACCCAAGAAAATATCGCCAAACTGGCCGCTCGTGGTGCGCTGATTTGGGGGCCAGCCGAAGGGGCGCAAGCCTGTGGCGATGTCGGCCCAGGCCGCATGTTAGAGCCGGCCGAGCTGTGCCAACGCGTCAGCCAGCACTTTGCCCAGCAGCAAGATTTAGCCGGCATCGCGGTGCTGATCACCGCTGGCCCAACTCGCGAAGCGCTCGACCCGGTGCGTTTTATCAGCAATCACAGCTCTGGCAAGATGGGCTATGCGATTGCCGCCGCCGCTGCCGCACGTGGCGCGACGGTCACTTTGGTCAGTGGACCGGTCAATTTGCCAACCCCTGCCGGGGTTAAGCGCATTGATGTGGAAAGCGCGTTGCAAATGCAAAGCGCGGTGATGACCGAAGTCACACATCACCAGATTTTTATTGCCTGCGCTGCCGTGGCCGATTATCGTGCCGCCTGCGTCGCGCCGGAAAAGATCAAAAAAGCCGGTGACGAAATCAGCCTGACGCTGGTCAAAAATCCTGACATTGTGGCCGGCGTTGGTGCAATGACCACCCAGCGCCCCTTTGTGGTGGGGTTTGCGGCTGAAACCCAGAATGTGGAACAATATGCGCGCGGCAAGCTCGCCCGCAAGAATCTGGATCTGATCTGTGCCAATGACGTGTCCCTACCGGGACAAGGCTTTAACGCCGATCAGAACGCCCTGCATCTATTCTGGAAAGACGGGCAACACTCACTGGCGCTGGACAGCAAGGCCGCTCTCGGCCAGCAACTGATGGACAACATCGTCCGGCTCTACCGGCATACAGCAAACAATACGCTCTCATGAAAAAAATAGACCTGAAAATTCTCGACTCTCGCATCGGTGATCAATTTCCGCTGCCGTCTTACGCCACTGAAGGCTCTGCGGGTCTGGACCTGCGTGCCTGTCTGGATGATGCCATTACGCTGGAGCCGGGCAACACCGTGCTGGTGCCCACCGGTCTGGCGATTCACATCGGTGACCCGTCATTAGCCGCCGTGATCCTGCCGCGCTCTGGCCTTGGCCATAAGCATGGTGTGGTGCTCGGCAATCTGGTCGGTCTGATTGACTCCGATTACCAAGGGCAGCTGATGGTATCGGTGTGGAACCGTGGCCAGCAGACCTTTGTGATTGAACCGGGTGAACGTCTGGCACAGCTGGTGTTCGTGCCGGTGGTGCAGGCCGAATTCAATTTGGTCACCGATTTTGCCGAGAGTGAACGTGGTGCGGGTGGCTTTGGCCATACCGGTCGTCAGTAACTCTGACACCACCGTACCCGGCCTTACCCTGGTGCTTTGATTTTCAGCCATCTGAGACCCATCAGATGGCTTTTGGTCTTAAGGGAACCGCGATTAATGGCAGGAAATAATAAGAAAAACCGTCGAGAAGAGATCCTTCAGGCGCTGGCCCAAATGCTGGAGTCCAGTGAAGGGTCACAACGGATCACCACCGCGCGCCTTGCAGCCACGGTCGGGGTTTCGGAAGCGGCGCTTTACCGGCATTTTCCGAGTAAAGCCCGGATGTTTGAGGGGCTGATCGAGTTTATTGAAGAGAGCCTGATGTCGCGGATCAACCTGATCCTGACAGATGAAAAAGACACCCTGCTGCGCCTGCGCTTAATCGTTCAGCTGCTGCTAGGCTTTGCCGAGAAAAACCCGGGGCTGACCCGTATTTTGACCGGTCACGCCCTCATGTTTGAACAAGACCGGCTGCAAAACCGGATCAATCAACTGTTTGAGCGCATTGAAACTCAGCTACGTCAGGTGATGCGCGAGCGTAAACTGCGCGAGGGCAAAGGCTTTGCTCAAGACGAAGGTCTGCTGGCTAGCCAGTTACTGGCGTTTTGTGAAGGTCTGATGTCACGCTTTGTTCGCTCCGAGTTTCGCTATCTGCCCACGCAAGATTTCGATATTCGCTGGCAACTGCTGACCGCGGAGCTCGGCTAAGTCCACGCTACGTGCCTGCGCGAACCTCTGCACCGGCGGACTCCCGCCGGTCACGTCTCCCTGCGAGATACGTGCACACCTTACAGCCTCCCTGTCTACCGCACCCGACGCTCTACCACTACTGTTGGTGTCTTATCCTCAACTGGCGCGCTATTTTCCCCCACATCCATGCTTAGGCTCTCAATTTTGCGCACAAGGTTTGCCGCACGTTGTATTTGATTACTAATTTTAATAAACGGATACAGGTTTCACGTCGCTATCGCCGCCGCCACACCAAATAATACTCAGATTATTCTTGGGCATCTGTGTCAGCGGTCTGTACATGCTGTTTCTCGCCTGTATGCCATCACTTCGAGGAGCATTTCGTGACTGCATTCGACATGATGTGGGTCGGCTTAGGCGGCGGCCTCGGCGCGTTATTGCGCTACGTGTTTAGCGTGCAAATTAAACGCCGCTACCAGGGGATCTTTCCGCTGGCCACTTTCACCATCAATATTTTTGGTGCCTTTGTGATTGGGTTTCTCAGCGTGTTATTTGGCGTTGATTGGGCGTCGCGTATTGGTACGCCAGTGAATGCCGCCATCATTACCGGTTTTTTGGGCGGTTACACCACCTTCAGCAGTATGCAGTTGGAAGCCTCACACCTGATTCAAAATAACAAAACGCTGCTGGCATTGACCTATTTAACGGCTTCCACCGCACTGGGCATGGCTGCCGCCGCGCTGGGTGCTTGGCTGGCGATGCCATAAGAAGGAAACGCAACCATGATTAATCTGGTGATCCTGATTTTTGTCGGTGGCGCGTTCGGTGCCATGTGCCGCGAATTTTTTATGCTAGGGTTTCCGACCCACGCCGGTGATTTCCCACTGGCGATTTTCCTTGCCAATGTGCTGGCCTCGTTCTTACTCGGTTTGTCCACCGGCAGTCGTCAGCGCCTGCGGATCCACGAACATGTGCACCTGCTGGTCGGAACCGGCATCATGGGCGGGATGTCGACCTTCTCCAGCTTTGTCTATGCCGCGGTGACCTTGGTGCAAAACCCGGCCACTTTTCGCACGGCCCTGTGCTATATCGCTGCCAGTTTGCTGGCCGGATTAGCTGCCGCCGGCATTGGTACCCTACTCGGACAACGGCTCACTCAAGGCGACGAGCAAGAGCCGTAACATCACCGTGATCGACAGTTATGGTGGCGCAAAGCTGGTCTTTGCGCCTTTTTTTGGTCAACACCCAACATGTGAGCATCATGTTCAATCAGTTTCTTCGTACCCTACTGCGCGGTGCTGGACAGGTCTTTTTTGCCGGCAACGCCATCACTGGCGCCTTTTTCTTACTCGCCATTGCCTTTGCGGCGCTGCAAAACGGCACCCCGTATACTCTCCTTGGCGCGATCGTTGGCCTCACGGTATCTACCTTGATGGCTACCCGTTTGCACTTGGACGATAACGACATCGCGCAAGGGTTGCACGGCTTTAACGGTATCTTGGTTGGGATCACGGTGACCACCTTTTTCATCCCGTCACCACTCATGTGGGTGCTGCTGATCTCCGGCGCGATGCTGTGCCCGATTGCCGAATGTGCAATTAAACAATCGGTCACCCGCAGCTGGGGCGTGCCCGGCTCTACCTTGCCGTTTGTGCTGATCAGCTGGATGCTGTTGCTGGCCGGTTATAACCTCTCGGGGGTGCATCTGCATGTGTTATCCGCCGCGGTGCAACATCCCGATGAAAGCCACGTCACTCTGTTGATGCTGTTTCAAGCCAGTATCCGCAACATTGCCCAAGTCTTTTTGCTCAACAATACTGTCAGTGGTGTGCTGATTTTAATTGGCTTGGCGTGGCGCTCATGGGCGATGGCACTAACGACACTGGGCGGGGCGATTTTGGCCACCACCGTGGCGCGCCTATTTGGTGCCGATACCTATTCGATTTTGACCGGCCTGTACGGCTTTTCGCCGGTACTGAGTGCGCTGGCCATTGGCCGCGTCTTTTATCTGCGTTCGCCAGTGCGCTTATGGTTAGCCATCTTCGCCACCTTAGTGACGGTACTGGTGCAAGCGGCGCTCAATCGCCTGTTCACCCCATTAGGGCTGCCCACCTTCACCGCGGCTTATCTGCTGACCTTGGCGATTTTTATGTTGGCGCGCCCCGCCCTGCAACCGCCATCAACCGTGGCGAATACCTCTGACTAATGCATCAAAATAAGGCACTAGCATCAACGGTATTGCGCGAAGGCTTCGCCTAAACCATGGCGTACCCGCCTTCACGCCAGCCGTAACAAAAAAGGCAGCCCATCGGCTGCCTTTTTTATTTTACATATGCGAGTTACACACCATATTCTGCGCGATAAGCCCGCACCGCATCCAGATGGGGGGCTAACTCTGGCTGGCTGGCCACTTGCTCTTCGAGGTAGCTAATCAGATCGTTTAAGGTAATGATGGCGATCACCTGACAGCCATAATCACGCTCCACTTCCTGAATCGCTGACAACTCGCCTTGGCCGCGCTCCATACGGTTGAGGGCGATCATCACCCCAGCCAGCGATGCCTGATTCGCGGCAATGATTTCCATCGACTCACGGATCGCGGTACCGGCGGTGATCACATCATCCACCAGCATGACGCGACCTTGCAGCGCACTACCGACCAGATTGCCGCCTTCGCCGTGGGTTTTGGCCTCTTTGCGGTTAAAGCAATACGGCACATCGCGATCGTAGTGATCGGCCAGCGCCACGGCGGTGGTGGTGGCAATCGGAATACCCTTGTACGCTGGGCCAAACAGCAAATCAAACTCGACGCCTGATTCATTCAGAGCTGCTGCATAAAAGCGCCCCAGCTGCGCTAAATCACGACCGGTGTTAAACAGCCCAGCGTTGAAGAAGTACGGGCTCTTGCGACCGGACTTGAGGGTAAACTCACCAAAACGCAGTACCTGCTTGCGCAGGGCAAATTCAATAAACTCACGCTGATAGGCTTTCATGCTCTTTCCTTGTTACCGGTTACGATGTTGATGTGATGCTCGGCCACAGCCGCCTGTCGGCGCTGCGCCTGAATAATTCATTACAAAAGCAATAGTTCATTTCAAAAACAGCTGTCGCGCTGTTTGCTAGCTCTAACGCGGCACATCGGCAATGATCCCGACTTATCCGGCCGCTATTTATCAGACATAGCAACAGGCGAAAAAAAAGCGGCTATCAAGCCGCTTTTCTTATTATTCGCTGAGCGCCGCTTTCTGCGCGGCGATAATGTCGGCAATGCCGGCCTTGGCCAGCGCCAGCAAGCTGAGCAACTCCTCATGGGAGAATGGCTCGCCCTCGGCGGTGCCTTGTACTTCAATCATGCGGCCATCTTCCATCATCACCACATTCATATCGGTTTCGGCGGCAGAGTCTTCCACGTACTCCAGATCGCACAGCGCTTCGCCATCCACGATGCCCACTGACACCGCAGCCACCATCCCTTTCATTGGATTGGCTTTCAGCGCGCCTTTGGCCACCAGCGCGTTCAACGCATCGGCCAGGGCCACACAAGCGCCGGAGATCGAGGCGGTACGGGTGCCGCCGTCAGCTTGGATCACATCGCAATCCAAAGTGATGGTGTATTCACCGAGCGCGGCCAGGTCTACCGCCGCACGCAACGCGCGCGCAATCAGACGCTGAATTTCCATGGTACGGCCGCTTTGCTTGCCTTTGGCCGCTTCACGCTGGTTACGGGTGTGGGTCGAGCGTGGCAGCATGCCGTACTCGGCAGTAACCCAGCCCTGTCCTTTGCCTTTGAGGAAACGAGGGACGCCTTCTTCCACGGTCGCGGTGCACAGCACTTTCGTTTCACCGAACTCCACCAGCACCGAACCTTCGGCATGTTTGGTGAAATTGCGGGTCAGGGTAATCGGTCGAACCTGCGAAGCCAGTCGGTTTGCCGGGCGCATCGCGTCCTCCTTAATCGGGAATCAGGTATCAGGGGAAATCGTTTGACCGCGCATTATACGGATTTGTGGCGCCGATGCCTAATCCCGCGCGGAGATTGGCACTGACGCCTTAGAGCCACTGGGTTATAATCGCCTGACATTCATTTTGATGACGAGATACACGCGCATGATCCGTAGTATGACAGCCTTCGCTCGCAACGAAGTTAAAGGCGACTGGGGCACCGCCGCCTGGGAGATCCGTTCCGTAAACCAGCGCTATCTGGAAACTTACCTGCGCCTGCCGGAGCAGTTTCGTTCTCTGGAGCCGGTACTGCGTGAGCGTATCCGTCAGCGTTTGACCCGCGGGAAAGTAGAGTGCGCGTTGCGCTTTGATGCCAACCCGGCCGCGCAAAGCACCCTGACCATTAATGAAGAGCTGGCACGTCAGCTGATGGCCGCCGCAAAGTGGGTACAGCAAACCAGCGGGGAAGGCACCATCAATCCTCTGGAAGTGCTGCGCTGGCCGGGCGTTATGGCCGCCGCCGAACAAGATCTGGATGCGATTTCTGCCGCGCTGATGGCTGGCTTTGAACAAGCGATGGATGAGTTCGTAGCCGCCCGTGAACGTGAAGGTAGCGCACTCAAAGCACTGATTGAGCAGCGTCTGGATGGCGTCAGCGCCCAAGTGGCGATCGTGCGTAGTCATATGCCGGATGTGCTGCAGTGGCAGCGTGAGCGTCTGCAAAGCAAGATGGAAGACGCACAAGTGCAGGCCGACAACAACCGTCTGGAGCAAGAGCTGGTACTGCTAGCCCAGCGTCTGGATGTAGCCGAAGAACTCGACCGGCTCGAAGCGCACGTGAAAGAAACCCGCGCGATTTTGAAAAAGAACGAAGCCGTGGGCCGTCGTCTGGACTTCATGATGCAAGAGTTCAACCGCGAAGCGAACACCTTGGGTTCAAAATCCATCAATGCTGAAATCACCGGTTGCAGCGTCGAGCTGAAAGTGCTGATTGAGCAGATGCGTGAGCAAATTCAGAACATCGAGTAAGAAAACATCGCGTAACACCCAATAACGCGCCCACCCGCAAAGCCCCGCCAGACGGGGTTTTTTTGTATCTACCTGTACCATACGGCACCACCGCATTGCATAATCCGCCTGTAGACAAGCGTGTACACATGAAGAATTTGAGACACGGACTTGTGTACACGACACCAGGAGGCGGACATGGGCAAGCTTACGGATGTACAGATCAAAGCATGGATAAGAGCCGGCGAGCGATTCGATGGACGTAGCGACAGCGACGGACTGACGCTGCGCTTTCGCGCATGTGACCGCGTACCGACATGGCACCTTAGATACCGGTTCGCGGGACGGCAGCGCACGGTGCAACTTGGCAGCTACGGGGAGCTGTCACTTGCCAAGGCACGAGAACTGGCGCGCACCCTGTCTGCCCGCGTCGCCCTGGGGCATGACGTGGCCGGCGAGAAGCAGGCACGCAAGCAGGCCGCGCTCGATGCTGTGGACGCCATGACCGTGCTGGAACTCGCCAACGAGTACTACACCCGCCAGATCCTTGGCCGCTGGAAGCACCCCGACATTTTCCGCCGCCGCATCGACAAGGACATTGCGCCCCACCTTGGCAAGCTACGCGTCGAGGACGTGAAGCCGCGACACATCGACGCCATGTTGCAGGCCATCGTTGCACGCGACGCGCCGACCATTGCCAACGACGTACTGCGCTGGACGCGCCGCATGTTTGACTTCGCGATCAAGCGCCACATCATCGAGGTTAATCCGGCGTCCACCTTCGACCTGAACGACGCAGGCGGCAAAGAGGTATCGCGCGAGCGCAGCTTGAGCCGTGACGAGGTGGCGCACCTGTTCGCCGCCATGAAAAAGGCCAAGGGCTTTTCTCGGGAAAACGAACTGGCCATCAAGCTGCTGCTTACGCTTGGCTGCCGAAAGATGGAACTGTGCGCAGCCCGATGGGAAGAATTCGACCTTGGCGAAGATCCTGTATGGCACCTACCCGCCGAGCGCACCAAGACCGGCGCAGGCATCGCGATCCCGCTGCCGCCGTTCGCTGTCGAGTGTCTGCTTGAGCTACGCGCCCTGGCAGGCATAAGCGATTGGGTGCTGCCGGCGCGCAAGATGCAGCACCGCATGCTGCCGCACATCGGCGAATCAACGCTAAACGTCGCACTCGCCAAGGTTCGCCACCAAATGCCGGACGTTGAAGCATTCACGGTGCACGACTTGCGCCGCACGGCTAGAACGCTGCTGGCTTCGCTTGGCGTGCCGCACGACGTGGCCGAGGCGTGCTTGAACCACAAGCTGCAAGGCGTGGCCGGCATCTACGACCGGCACGACCGGTTCGCCGAACGCAAGGACGCACTATTGAGGCTGTCCAACCTGCTGGAGTCTTTGGAACTAGGAGAGCCGACCAACGTTGTCGGCTTTGCACGCAAGACGGGGTGATTTTTTAGGTTCTTCGCGGATTCAGGGGGAGGCGTAAGTTGACAGACAGGGAAGCAGGTAAATTGGCAGTCGCCAAACACACCCTTCACCTGCCCCTGCTGTCACCGTGCATCCTATTGATCTTGCCGCTTTTTGGCCAGGCTACGAAGTCGTAACCTCTCGCTCCGTTGCTGAAAACACCCTGCTGATTGAACTGGAACCCCAAGCCGCGCGGGTCCCTCGATGCGGGCGCTGCCTGCAGCCCAGCCCACTGATCCACGAGCGACGGCTGCGCCAAGTACGTGACCGTGACCTGCTGGATCAGCCAATGCCGCGAAATTAAGCAATTCCGTCAACGGATCAATCACTTGTACGCGCGGTGCGGATGAGGCTTCTTTCGATCCGGCTTGCGTGGCGAGCCACGTCGGCCAAGTCGGCGACGGGTGATCTTCTTAGCGATGCCCTCCAGCAGAAGCTCGCATAGCGCAGCACACTGGTCGGGGTTGGCCAACAAGCTTGGGAGGTGAAGGTGAATCAGATGGCTTGCGTGCGTCAGGTTGGCGCCGAAGGCCAGTGCGTCTGGCTCTCCGCGCTGCGACAGGGCATCCATGGCGGCCAGTGTCGCCAGGTTGTGCAGCAGGATGGCTGCATGGAATTCCTGCTGTATGGCCAGTGGGGTTTCGCCGCCAAACTGTTCCAGCTTCAGGTGGGACTTGAGGTGGCGGAAGGCTTCCTCGATGCGCCAGCGCCGATGGTACAGCGCGGCGAAGTCGGCAGCAGGAAAGGCCGCCTCGTCCAGCAAGTTGGTGGCCAGCACTTCGATCTGACCGCTTGGGAGCAGGACACGGACCAGTCGCAACGAGAAGGCGTTAACCGGAATCTCGCGTCGCTTGAAAGCCTGATGCTGCACCTGGTCTGGGTTGATCGTCATGATCGTGGACGTGTGCTCGCCAACGACGCGTTCGAAGGTAAAGAGGCTACGGCGGGTAAAGTCGACCGCCTTACGGCGATGACGATGAATGAAGTCATCAGAAGAGATGACTTGAGTGATTTTATAGATCGATTTGAAATATAGGGGCCGATTCGGTCATCACGTTTAGTTCTTAAACCATTGAATCAATGTCGTATTTTACCGAAAAATCAGCCGGCCAAGGCTTAATTTCGCGGCATTGCGGGCTCGGGCTCGGGCTCGATGCTAAATTCCCTTGCGTGCCTTCTATCTATCCAGTGGTCTCGTGTATAATTTGTCCCTGTTTTTATCAGAATTCAAGGACAAGCCAGTGCCATATATTCGTGAACATTGGAATTACTTAACAGAGCCGGGTGTTTTCCCTGGGGTAGATTTGTTAAGAGCTATAGCTGTTAGCTTGGTGCTCTTGTATCACTTTAAGTTGCTTCCTGTGGGGTGGGTAGGCGTTGACCTGTTCTTCGTTATAAGCGGCTTTCTGATCGGTGGCATAATCATCGATAAAATGGCAGTCGGAAAGTTTAAGATGGGTGAGTTTTACTGGCGGCGTGCGCTAAGAATACTGCCGGTGTACTACTTTATTATTCTGTTGTGCGCATTGTTTAAAGCGCCAGGCCCGTTTGACTGGGTTGCACTGAAGAGTGTTCTATCAGGCATGCTGTTTCTTCAGACCACTGGTCCGTATTTTTTTCCAGAATTCTTCCAAATAAATCAGGCGTACACGGCTGCAGGTTCTTGGAGTCTTGTAATTGAAGAGATGTTTTATCTTGTTGCGCCGGTCACGCTGCTGGTTTTCATGAGGCTTAGCAAGAACAATTTGAAGATTGTTGCCTCTCTTGTCGGGCTGGTTGTCTTATCTGGAATTTTTACTCGCATTGTAATGACGGCTGACTTTGCTCCGAATGACGGTGACTGGCATTTTGCGAGCTTCATACAGTTCCATTCGAGATATGACGAGTTGGCTGCTGGTGTTTTAGCGGCTTGCGTTGTTCGGCTAGTGAGCGGCTTACGCTCACAGTGGGTCTTCTGGCTGGCTGCAGGTCTGCTGCTTTTTGCAGGTTTTCTGATGTACATGATCCAGCATCCAGAGTATCTGGCGAAGCCTTGGACATTTGCTCGTGAGACCATCTGGCTGCCTACCCTTCTCGCAGCTTTCAGCACAGCCTTACTTTTGGGTATTTACTGGTGGCCTGTGCGATCTTTGCCGATCATTTTCCTTGCCCGTATTTCATATCCGCTTTATCTGGTGCACCTGCTCTTGCTGGAGTTAACTAACCCATACGGTAATGTCGGTATTCTTCTTTGGTTGACGGAAACTATCACATTTTATGGGCGGCTCTTTGTGCTGATCCTGCTCACTATTTTCATATCCTATCTGGTTTCTCTGATAGTGGAGTATCCGTTTGTACGGATGTACAAGGTGCGGAAAGAAAGTACCACCGAATTAGATGCGTCTTTTTCGCCTGCCAGATGAAGTGACTGTAGCGCTCATAGAGTGCTATTGAGTTGAAACTAAGCCCGCCGAGTGCGGGCTTTTTTGTGCCCGGAGGGGCCCATGCATATTACCGAGCAGCAGTTGCTGCAGATCCTCCCGAACGCCCGCGCCAAAGCGGGCGTTTTTGTTTCTCATCTCAATCAGGCCATGGCGGAGTTCCAGATCAACACGCCGCGCCGGGTGTCTGCCTTCCTCGCACAGATCGGCACGCTCGACAAACGCCGTCTGGAGACAGAGGTCGGCGCCTTTGAGCCGGGAGACGTGCGCCGTCTGGTGATGGATGAGTTTGCCCTGCACAAAGGCCATCGTTACGCCACGGTGGACGCCGAACGAACGCGGGTGCTGTGGGTGGGGCATGGCAACAGTCGTGAGGCCATCCGTCCGTTCTTTGAATTGCTCGGTGAGCGCTGCCTGCACATCGAAGCGGTCGCCATGGACATGAACACCGCGTTCGACCGGGAAGTGAAGCAGCACTGCCCTCAAACCGAAGTGGTGTACGACCTGTTTCATGTGGTGGCGCGCTACGGGCGTGAGGTGATCGATCGCATCCGCGTCGATCAGGCCAATCGCCTGCGGGACGACAAACCGGCTCGCAAGCTAGTCAAGCGCAGTCGCTGGTTGCTGCTACGCAACCCTGAGAATCTCAAGGACGGCCAAGCTGTGCAGTTGCAGGAGCTACTCGCCGCCAACCAGCCCTTGGCCACGGTTTATGTGCTCAAGGACGCACTGAAGGAAGTCTGGTACGCCCCGAGCGTGTGGGAGGGCTGGCAGCGCTGGCGAGCTTGGCAGCGACAAGCTCGGGATAGTGGTTTGGCACCGTTACAGCGCTTCGCCAAAAACCTCAGACGCTATATCCGCGGCATTCTCGCCAGTGCCCGTTTCCCGATGCATACCAGCTTGCTGGAGGGCGTGAACAACCGTATCAAGGTGATCAAGCGTATGGCCTATGGCTTCCGGGACTCTGACTACTTCTTCCTGAAAGTCGAGGCAGCCTTCCCCGGGAAAGCGCGATGAACCTTTTTTTAGGCTTGTATTTAGAACACAACACTTTAGGCGGCACCCCGACCGGTTTTTTTCACCGAATGGGAGGGCGCACGAAAAAAAATGCGCACACCAACAAAGCAAATTGCATGCGCCATTCCGTGCCATTTGTTTTCCAACAAAAGCCCTTCGCCTGTTCATGGGGGGGCACAGTTTGGTCACAGGCCGTCGGGCGGGGAAAAGCGTGCGTGTCAATGATGCGTGCGCGGGGCACAGTCCGTACAATCTCGTTTGCCGGTGATACATACAGGCACAAAAAAGGCCGCCCAGTTGGGCAGCCATTTCATAGCGCAATACTCTGCTTGCAACAGAGGACGGCGCAGTAACCAGCCAAAGGCCAGCAACACATTCCTTGGGAAGGGAATACCCGACAGGCGTCGAGTTACGGGATGTTACAACTAGTTAGGTGCAGTTGCATAGCCCCGTTTCGCGCCGTCTGCCGCCGTTCGCTGCCGCCTTGGTTCACCAGTGAGAACCACAGATTGAAATCGACAGACCCAAAGTTCATCCGCCCCGCCCAAGTGGCTGGACACTACAACGTGTCGCGTATGACCATTTACCGGTGGCTTGCCACTGATCCCGAGTTCCCGAAGCCGCGCAAGTTTGGCGCCGCGACGCTGTTCAGCATCGCCGAGCTTGAAGTCTGGGAAGCATCCCGCCCTCAATTCGCCGCAACTTGAGGACACCAACCATGTGTATGCGATTCGCTTCGCAGGGTTCGGCGTGTCTGCGCGCCGCGCTGGATCTGCTGGCTGGCCTCGTTGTGGCCAGCAACTTGGGCGCCGGCCTTGTGCTGGCCGCCATGCTGTTTTTGGAATGGGGGGGCGAGTGAGGGATTACCTAGAAATTTGCCGCGATAGGGCTGAACAAGAAAAAACGCGCTGGCAGGTCGGACAACCTGAGCAGCGCGCATATCAATCAATCGCGCTTGAATTTTAGCACGGTGGCAAGCCATGCCGCAGGCAATTGGCTGTCGATCCTGATGCAATCCGGCATCGCTGCCGACTACCTGACCCGCAAGCACGGCGCATGCCCTGGCTGCGGTGGCAGGGATCGCTTCCGCTTCGACGACAAGGACGGACGCGGCACGTTCGTCTGTGGCGGTGGCGGTGATCCGCTGGCCGGCGACGGCTTCGCGCTGCTGGCGCACGTCCACGGCTGGCACCCATCCGAGGCGCTGCGCTTTGCCGCTGGCGTGCTTGGTCTGCAATCCGGCGTAGAAGCGCCAGCAAGGCGCGTACAGCCGCCCAAAGCCGTGCAGGCACCCGTCGACCATTCCGAGGCCGTGCGTCGCGTCTGGCACGCAGCAAAGCCGCTTGCAGGCGATTGCGCTGGATCGCGTTACCTTGCTGGCCGAGGGTTGGCGCTGACCAATTACCCACTGACGTTGCGCACGCACTCTGCCCTGCCGTACCGCCATCATGGCGAGGTGATCCACACCAGCGCCGCGCTGGTCGGCATTGCGCAGGACGTGCACGGCACCGCTGCCGGCCTCCAGCGCATTTGGCTGGATGGCAACGGCGGCAAAGCCATCATCGAGCACGACGGCGAGCAACTAGCCTGCAAGAAGATGCTGAGCCGCCACGACGGTGCAATGGCTGGCGCTGCTGTCCGTCTGGGCGAACCGACCGAAGGCCGCCTGCTGGTGTGCGAAGGCATCGAAACCGGCTTGGCCTGCCGCGGGCTGTGGCCGGCGTGGCCGGTATGGTGCGCGCTGTCCACGTCTGGCATGAAGGCGTTGCTGTTGCCCGAGAGCGTGCGCGAAGTAGTGATCGCCGCCGACCACGACGCCAACCAAGCTGGCGAACTGGCTGCCAAGGCGCTGGCCGACCGGCTGACCGCTGCCGGCGTCGTGGCGAAGATCGCGCTACCGCCGATGGTGGGCGACTGGCTGGATGTGCTGAACGGGAAGGGGGCTAGCCATGAAGCCGCTTGAGCCTATTGACCTGAACGCCCTGCCGGTACATGAGCTGGACGACAGCAATATCGCGCTGCCAACGCTGCGCACCGCAGGCTTGCAGGGCTGGATTGGTGAGCTAGCACGCCATGCCGCTGACGGCACCGAAGTACACCCCGCCGCCGCCGCGCTGAACGCCCTTGGCTACGCCGCCGCTTGCCTATGCGCTGGCGTGTACTTGATGATCGGCGACGACCGTCACCGGCCAATCCTGAACCTTGTGCACGTCGGGCGCACTGCACTGGGCGGCAAGGGCATGTCTGCCGGCCTGGTGTACCGCGTGCATGAGGCGCTATCCTGCGGCACCCCACACTTGCCGCGCCTCGTTGCAGTGGCGACCTGTCGAGCGGCGAGGGCTTGGCATTCCAGATGCGCGATCCGGAGGGCGATGATCCAGGTGTGGAGGACAAACGGCTATGGGCAGCCAGTGGCGAAATGGCCGCGATGCTGTCGGCCTTCGAGCGCAACGGCAACACGCTGAGTTCGGACATCCGCAACGCTTGGGACGGGCGCACGCTTGGCAAGCTGACCAAGGCCAACCGAGTAACGGCCAGCCACCCAAGCGTGTGCATCGTCACCGCGATTACGCCGACCGAGCTTGCCGCCAAGGTGCGCAGGGTTGATGCCGAGAACGGCACCATGAACCGCTTTTTGTTCGTATGGGCGGAGCGCCGAGGCATCGAACCGTTCCCGATGCCGACAGATCCCGCCATCGTCGAGCAACTGGCGGAAAGGCTGGCAAGGGCTGTGCATGTCGTGCACCGGCAGCACCCCGTCGAGTGCAGCCTGTCGAGCGAGGCGCGCGAGATGTACGCCGCTTTCTACGCAAAGTGGAGGCGTACGGCCAAGCTACTACCGGCACTGGTGGCGAGCCTGACCGAGCGTGTCCCGCCCTACGTCCAGCGCATCGCGATGATCTTTGCGCTACTGGACTGCCGCACGACCATCAACGCCGATGATCTTCGCGCAGGCGTTGCCTGGGCTGACTACGCGGTGGACAGCTTGCGCTACATCATCAACGACCGCGCCGGCGCCGAACAGGCCGAGCGCACGGCGCAGATTGGCGAGCAGATCATGGTGCTATTTGCTGGCGACGCTACGGAGCTGACCAAATCGGAAATTACCAAGGCAATCAGAAAGGCACCTGCTGCCGCACTGGATGATGCGCTTGCCGAGTTGATCCGCGATGGGCGGATTGAAATGCGCGAAGAGCCACGCACTGGCGCCAACGCGAACCGCACCAAGAAGGTTTATCGCCGAAACGACGCGGGGAAGTCTGGAATGTCGGGAAGTTCCTTGCCTAGTAAGGCTTCCAGAGCTTCCGAAAGTTCGGGAATGTCGGAAATGTCACTACCAGACGCCCACGACATTGCGAACGACTTTCCTGACTTTTCCCACATTGCGGAACCTCGCAAACCCTCGCCAAATAAGGAACTTCCCGACATTCCCGACATTCCGGCGTCTGTTCTCGATGGCGGCGAAATAGACAACGTGGAGTTCTTCTGATGGGCGCCGCGCTGGACTTCTTGCAGGAGGCCGGCGTGGTTCTCACGCTGGCTGCCCCTGACCGGCTGGCCGCATCTGGTCGCTTGACCGATGA
>NZ_JRKB01000068.1:0-37172 GCF_000800945.1 Plesiomonas sp. ZOR0011 | reverse complement strand
TGCGACGGTGATGATCCAAGGGCCGAGTGGGGTCGGTAAAGAGGTGCTGGCGCGTTTTATCCATCAGCACTCACCGCGAGCCGGTGCGCCATTTGTGGCGATTAACTGCGCGGCTATCCCGGATCACATGCTGGAAGCGACCTTGTTTGGCTATGAAAAGGGCGCGTTTACTGGCGCGGTGCAAGCCTGTCCAGGGAAATTTGAGCAGGCGCAAGGCGGTACCTTACTGCTGGATGAAATCAGTGAGATGGCGCTTAGCTTGCAGGCGAAATTGCTGCGGGTGCTGCAAGAGCGCGAAGTGGAGCGCTTGGGGGGACGCAAGACTATCAGCCTGAACGTACGAGTGCTTGCGACCTCGAACCGGCAGCTGCTGGATGCGGTGCGTCAGGGCGAATTTCGTGAAGATCTCTACTATCGCTTGAATGTGTTTCCACTGCACTTGAGCGCGCTGCGTGAGCGACCGGATGACATTATCCCGCTGGCACATTATCTGCTCGCGCGTCATGCCGCGCGCGATTATCAGCTGACAGGGCGCAGTACCTTACCGCGTTTGACTGCCGACGCGGCGCAGCTGCTACGCCGTTACCGCTGGCCGGGCAACGTGCGTGAATTGGACAACGTGATGCAGCGTGCCTTGATCTTATCCGCTAGCGATGAAATCGGCGTGCATGACATTTTGCTGGAGCCTGAGCAGTGTCAAACGGCCATGACGCCATCCCTGAGCGAGTCTTCCCCTGCGGTGAGCCATGCGGAGCAAGACGCTCTGAACGCCGCGTTATCCCAAGCGAACGAGGATCCTGCGATAAGCGCGACCTCGGCGGCGACCCTCGATGGTGACTTGCGTTTGCAGGAGGCCAACTTGATTTTACAGGCGCTGCACGCCTGCGATGGGCGCCGCCTCGAAACTGCGGAGCGCCTCGGCATTAGCCCTCGCACCTTGCGCTACAAACTGGCCCGCATGCGCGATAGCGGGATAGCGATCCCGCAGTAATCCCGCATCGCGTTTTTTGCTACAGCAGACCTTGGCGATTTCGATGCGAGTGATGCCACATTTTGGTTCACCGGATGTGGTATCTAAATTGCATGAGGGGTAATTAATCTTAATTTAAGTCGTTCTGATGACGTTTTGACGATGGAGTTTGAGGATGGAATTGTCCGCAATACAGCAAGAAATGAAGAGCATGGCTCTGGATGCTGCGGGATCCGCGCGCAGCCTGCCGGTAACGGGTACGGCGCAGAACAGTGCTTTGGACTTCTCTGCTTTATTAGGGGATGCCATCAACCATGTCAACGGTCTGCAAAAGGCCTCTAACACCATGGCGACGCGCTTTGACGCTGGCGATCACAGTGTTGGGCTGGCAGATGTGATGATCGCGGGGCAAAAATCCTCCGTGGCCTTTGAGGCGACGGTACAGGTACGTAATAAGCTGCTTGAAGCTTATAAAGAAATCATGAGTATGCCTGTCTGACGGCACGCGGTTGAATTATGGCAGACTCCAGTACAACTTTAGCAACAGCAACCGATCCGGTGGGCGCAGGTAGCGCCGGACAAAATCCGGATCTGGGTGAGCGCTCCTCGCGCTTTGAATTCCTCTCGCAGGTCGACTGGCTACGCCAGCTGATCTTGGTCGTGGCAGTCGCAATTTGTATTGCGCTGATTATCTTTGCTTTTTTCTGGGCTCAAGAGCCGGAAATGCGCCCGCTTGGCACTTACGGTAACGAAGAGCTGGTGCAGACGCTGGACTATCTTGACCAGAATAAAGTGCCCTACAAACTCGATGGCAACACCATCAAGGTCGCTCAAGACCAATACCAGAAAGTCCAACTGATGCTGACCCGCGCCGGGCTGGATAAACCGGCTGATAACGGTGATAGCATCTTGCTCAGTGATATGGGCTTTGGGGTTTCGCAGCGTCTGGAGCGGGAGCGCCTGAAGCTAAGCCGTGAGCGGCAGTTGGCGTCGGCGATTGAGCAAATTCGCAATGTGATGAAGGCGCAGGTTTTGTTGGCGCTGCCGCGTGAGAGCGTGTTTATCCGCGATCAGAACAACGCCAGCGCCAGTGTGATGGTGACGCTGCGCGCCGGTAAGAGCCTGACTCAAGAAGAGGTGGACTCGATTGTGGATATGGTCGCATCGGCCGTACCGGGATTGAGCACCACACGGGTGACGGTTTCCGATCAAACCGGTCGTTTGCTGAATTCCGGTAGCCAAGATCCAGCGTCAATGGCCCAGCGTCGGGAATTTGACTTACAGCGGCAGCAAGAAAAAGCGCTGCGCGAAAAGATTGACTCCATCCTGATCCCGGTCTTGGGGATGGGGGCCTACACCGCCGAAGTCGGCGTGCTGATGGACTTTACCCAGCGCGAACAGACGCAAAAGCAGTTTGACCAAGACAAACCGGCGATGCGCAGTGAGTTTAGCCGCGAGAACGTGAACCGTGGCCGTGGTGTGGCGGGCGTACCGGGTGCGCTGAGCAATCAGCCACCGGCGGACTCTTCGATTCCGCAGGATGTTAAAGCGCTGCAAAACGGTGACAAGCTCTCAGACGGTAGCTTTAGCAAAGAGTCGACCCGTAACTACGAGGTGGATACCACCATTAAGCACACCCGTCAGGCGACCGGTCAGCTGGAGAAAATGAGCGTTTCAGTGGCGGTGGATTACAAGCCAGGTACGGCGCCGGATACCGGCAATGCGGTGCGGGTGGCGCGTAATGATGCTGAGCTGGAAAACTTACGTCGCTTGCTGATTGGCGGCTTGGGTATGGATATGAAGCGCGGCGACGTGCTGGAGCTGGTCTCCGTACCTTTCGCGTCTACCGATGCCTTGGCCGATATTACCGAGCCGGCGTTCTGGGAAAGTGAGAACTTCCGTCAGAGCATTCGATATCTGTCTGCTGCGCTGGTGGTGGTGGTTCTGCTGTTGGTGCTGGTGCGTCCGGCGATGCAGCGTCTGCTCAATCCGAAAATCGACAAGCAGCTGCAAGAAGATGCCGAAAACGAATTGCTGCAAGAAGACGAGCTCAAATTGCTCAGCAGCGATTTGGAGGACAGCACCCTGTCGATAGGCAGTATGTTGGAGCTGCCGAACTTGCACCGAGATGAAGATCTGGTGAAAGCCGTGCGGGCTCTGGCCGCGAACGAGCCTGAGTTGGCAACGCAAGTAATTAAGTACTGGCTGGAAAACCATGACAAATGATAATGAGCTGGCCCCTTCGGTCTCGATGTCGGGGCTGGAGATGGCCTCGATTTTGTTGCTGAGCCTGAGCGAAGAAGACGCCGGTAACATTCTCAGCAAACTCGAGCCTAAGCAGGTGCAGAAACTGGGCCGTCAGATGGCGGTCACCCTCGACCCGGGTCACGATCAGGTGTCGTATGTGCATCGCCGCTTTGTGGATGATATCCAGAAATTCACCAGCATTGGTGTCGGTAGCCATGACTTCGTGCGTAATGCCTTGGTGGCGGCACTGGGTGAAGATAAAGCCAGCAATCTGGTGGATCAGATCATCTTGTCCAGTGGCTCCAAAGGCTTGGATACCCTCAAGTGGATGGATGCGCGTCAGGTGGCCAGCATCATCCAGCACGAACACCCGCAGATCCAGACCATTGTGTTGGCCTATCTGGAGCCGGATCAGTCGGCCAGTATCTTGGCCCAGTTCCCAGAGCGGGTACGTCTGGATTTGACCATGCGTATTGCGAACTTGTCCGAAGTTCAGCCAGCCGCGCTGCAAGAGCTGAACGACATCATGGAGAAACAGTTCGCCGGTCAAGCCGGTGCTCAGTCTGCGAAGATGGGCGGACCGAAGGCGGCGGCCGAGATCATGAACTATCTGGACACCTCTATCGAATCGCCATTGATGGATTCTCTGCGCGAACACGACGAAGAGCTGGCTCAGCAGATCCACGATCTGATGTTTGTGTTCGACAACCTGATGGACGTGGAAGATCGCGGTATTCAGATGTTGTTGCGCGAAGTGCCGAACGATGTGTTGCAGCGAGCGCTCAAAGGCGCCGACGAACACCTGCGCGAAAAGGTATACCGCAATATGTCCAAACGGGCGGTGGAAATGCTGCGCGAAGATCTGGAAGCCATGGGCCCAGTACGGGTCGCCGATGTGGAGGCCGCCCAGAAAGAGGTGCTGGCTATCATTCGTCGGATGGCCGATGCCGGCGAGATTGTGATCAACAGCCCTGGCAGTGGCGATCAGTTTATCTAAGCGGTGAGGTAACCAGATGGATGAGCGTCAAACCGGCCGCTATGTGCGCCCTGATGAGACCGCAGCCGAGCAGTTTGAAAGCTGGTCGCTGCCCGATTACAGCCACGAGGTGCTAGATGAAAGCACCTTAAATGCGCTGGGCTATAACCGCACAATCCGCTGGCCGGATCCCGAACCGGAGCAGGAAGAGAGCGTACCGGCGCTGACCGCCGAAGAGCTGGAGCAAATTCATCAGGCTGCCCGCGATGAGGGATTTGCCGCTGGTCACGCCGAAGGTAAACAAGAAGGTTTTACCGCCGGTCACGCCGAAGGTAAGAGCGCCGGTTTCACTGAAGGGCTGGCCGAAGGCCGTGAGCAGGGCATTGCCGAAGGGCAAGCCGAAATCGCGCAGCATGTGCAGGCGTTGACTCAGGCGCTGGGTCAGTTGCATCAGCCTTTGCGCGATATCGACACCCAGCTCGAGCAGCAACTGCTGCACATGGTGCTGACGCTGACTCGCGAAGTGACGCAAACCGAGGTCAGTCTCAATCCGGCAGTATTGCTGGAGACTTTGCGCCAAGCCATTGCCGCGCTGCCGGTTGCTGCCGAACATCCGTTAATCTGTCTGCATCCACAAGATTTGGCGTGCGTTGAGCAGCACTATTCGCCAGAGCAAATTCGTGAGCAGGGTTGGCGTTTGCGCGCCGATCCGGCGATGGCGCGCGGCGATGTGCGGGTCAGTGAGCATGTCTCGCAAGTGCGCTGTGATATGGCGCAGCGTCTGGCGCAAGTGCTGGAGCAATTTCGCCATGTGAACCATCGCCGCTTAGAAGCACTAGATGAAGCGGTACAGGCTGCGCATGATCGCATGCCGCCGGCACCGCCTGAGCTCGCGCCAGATGAGTCAGCTCCAGCGCAGCTAACGCCAGAGCAGGCCAATTCCCTTTCTGATACCAGTGCTGAGCCACAGCGCAGCGATGCGGAGACCGCGCATGTCCCTGCGTGAGTCGCTGGCCGCTTATCAATGCCGCAATCTTGCCGATAAGCCGGTGGCGGCCGGTAAACTGGTGCGCGTGGTCGGGCTGACCTTGGAAGCCATTGGCTGCCGTGCGCCGGTCGGTAGCCTGTGCCTGATTGAAACTGTCTCTGGTGAGATGGAAGCTGAAGTGGTCGGCTTTAGCGGCGATACCCTGTTTTTGATGCCCACCGAGCCGTTAACCGGCGTGTTACCGGGGGCGCGCGTGACGCCGATTGTCAGCAAGCAAGGGATCCCGGTAGGGCCGGAGCTATTAGGGCGCATTATCGATGGTGTTGGCCGTCCGCTCGATGGCTTAGGGCCGCTGCGCTGTCAGCAGAGCGCCGATTTTTCTGCCGCGCCGATTAACCCGCTGCAACGTAAACCGATCCATGAAGTGCTGGATGTTGGCATCAAGGCTATCAATAGCATGCTGACGGTAGGCAAGGGCCAGCGTATTGGCCTGTTTGCCGGCTCCGGTGTTGGTAAGTCGGTGACTCTCGGCATGATGACCCGTGGTACTACCGCGCAGGTGGTGGTAGTGGGCCTGATCGGGGAACGTGGCCGTGAGGTGCGTGAATTTATCGAAGAGATTTTAGGTGAAGAAGGGCGTCGTCGTTCGGTGGTGATTGCCGCGCCGGCGGATTCGTCACCGCTGATGCGTCTGAAAGGCTGCCAGACGGCGCTGACGGTCGCCGAATATTTTCGCGATCAGGGGCAAGATGTGCTGCTGCTGATGGACTCTCTGACCCGTTTTGCTCAAGCGCAGCGGGAAATCGCGCTGTCGGTCGGTGAGCCACCGGCCACCAAAGGCTATCCGCCGTCGGTATTTGCCAAACTGCCGGCACTGGTGGAGCGCGCCGGTAATGGCGCGGAAGGGAAGGGCTCGATCACCGCGTTCTTTACCGTACTGAGTGAAGGTGATGACCTGCAAGACCCGATTGCCGATGCATCGCGGGCCATTCTCGATGGTCACATTGTGTTATCGCGCCAGCTGGCTGATGCCGGTCACTATCCTGCGATTGATGTTGAGCGCTCGGTGAGCCGAGTGATGCCAGCGATTACCAGCGATGAGCATCAACTGATGGCACGCGCGGTGCGGCAAATTTGTGCCACCTACAACCGCAATCAGGATCTGATTGCCATCGGCGCTTATCAGCGCGGCAATGATCCACGGGTGGATCAGGCGATTGATTTTAAACCGAAGGTCGATGAGTACCTGCAGCAAGGTATGAAAGATGTCTGGCCGTTTGATCGCTGTGTCAGTGATCTGAAACAGGTTCTGCTCGGTGGTTGACGCAGAGGTTAATGCAACATGAAAGCCTTGGATTTACTGTTAGAGCAAGCCGGTAAAAAAGAGCAAGATGCCTCCGGCCATCTGTCACAAGCGCGTCAGCAATTGAGCATGCATGAGGCGCAGATGGAGCGGATCCATGAGTATCGCTATGACTACTGCCAACAGATGTCACAGCGCGGTTGTGCTGGTTTAAACGCCAGTGAATATCACCATCTGCAGCAGTTTATTGGCCATTTGGATCAGAATTTGGTCAAACAAAACTATGCCCGCCGCACCTTTGAGGAGCAAGCTGACCGGGCGCGTGAGCTGTGGCTGGATGCCAAGCAAAAACGCAAATCCCTCGAAATGCTGGTAGAGCGCCGCGAAAAACAAAAGCAGCAAAAAGCCGCGCGCGAAGAGCAAAAATTAAATGATGAGATGGCGGCGCAGTTGCTACGCCGTTTACAAACTCAGCGTTAATCCATATGCAGACGATAGCCGCGTTGGGTGACGTAGCGTGCTAAAGCGTGCTGGTGTGATTCGCACGGATATGATTGACGCAACTATCTTAGCCGCAAGCATCTTGGCAGGATGTCAATTTGTTGGCGTGCTTTTTGCTCGTATGGTTGAGTAATTGACGCGATTTGATCTGCGCCGCATTTTGCTTGGCCGGTCAGCCGCGCTCTGTTCCCTGCATGACTAATTATCCTAAGGAAGGTTGAGATGCCACAATCCGTTCTTCTTCCCGCCGCGCCATCCGCCGCTGGCAGTGCCGGCCCCGTGTCTCAAACTTCGACTCCAACGTCGGGCTCTGCACGCTCAGCCTCTGCGGGCGGTCGCTTTGATGAATGCCTGAACAAAGCGCAGCAGCGTGATGAGCGGCAAAAAGATGCCGCCGGTAAAAAAGCAGATAACAATGCAAACACGGCGGCCAGCGATAAGGCCAGCAATACCGACAAAACGGATAAATCCCACAAAGCCGATAAAAAAGATAAAGCCGCCGCGAATAAAGACAAAAAAGATCTCGCGGTAGACGCCAATGCGGATACTGCCGGCACTGCTGCGACTAAGGCGCAAGAGGCAGCTGACGACTCGGCTAGCGGTGATAAGACCCTGACTATCGATACTTCCGAGGCAGAGAGCGAAGCGTCCGCCAAGGCTCAGTCAAGCATGGATGCCAATAGCGCAGCCAGCAAAGCCGAGACTGTAGTCAGTGCCAGCGATGATCCGTGGCTGCAGCAAATCACCGCGAGCCGTCAGGCGTTGCAGTCAGCAAAAGGTGCCGAGGGCGGCGCAGGCAGTGCCAGCAAAGAAGCGAACCTGAACGCCTTGAGTCAGTTGACCGGCGCCTCTGGCCGCACGCAAGTGCCGAGCGCAGAATTAGATGCCAGTGGCAAACTGAACGCCAGCGCCGAGCAAATGGCGGCGGCATTAAAAGGTGCCGCCGAGCCCAAAGTGGAGGCTTCGGCGGTATCTTCGCAGCATACCGAGAGTGCCTTAAAAATGTTGCTCGGCACCGATGAGCCAAGCGATAACGCGACCAGCAAAGCGGATAGCACTCTGCTGGCCGCGACCAAAGCCGCCACCCATCAGGCCACCGACACCCCAGCCGCCGCCGCGCATCCACAAGCGGCTACCCACGATTTTCTCGACAGCTTACGCCAAGCGCAGGGCAATAACGGTCTGTCGGCAATGCGCCAGCCTGAACCTCAAGCGCCTACGCCGCTGCCGCTGCGTCATCCGGAACAAAGTGCGCAAGCCTTGCAAGAACAGGTACAGTTTTTGCTTAACCGCAAGCTGGATACGGTGGAAATCCGTCTGGACCCGCCAGAGCTGGGCAATTTGCAGATTAAATTGCACCTCAATCAGGATCAGGCGCAAGTCGGGATCGTGGTGCAAAGCAGCCATGCGCGCGAGTTACTGGAGCAAACCTTGCCACGGCTGCGTGAAATGCTGGCCCAGCAAGGGATCCAACTGGGACAAACGCAGGTTCAGCAGCAAAGCCAGCAACAGCAAGGCGGTGCGTCGGGTCAAGGTCAGGATCTGCGCGGCGCGCCGGGACACTCTGGCAGCAGCCTCGGCAATGGCAGCGATGTCGGTACTGACGAGGCCCTGACGGTACAGCAGCACACAGTCACCGGCAGCGCACACGCGGTCGATTACTACGCGTAAGACGGTTTCCCCCGCTCCCGTCAGACATTATTAGGAAAAGAGAACAGATGGCAGAGAACCTTACGCTGGATGGCAACGCCAGCGGCAATAATAAAAAACGCTGGCTGATTATCGGCCTGATCGCGCTGCTGGTGATTGGCGCGGGCGCCGGTGGTTACTACTGGTTTGCTGCGGATAAGAGCGAATCCCTGCCGAAAAAAGGCTTCTCGCCGGTATTGGGCACCATGGCGATGTATGTGAATACCTCGCGCCCATTCGTGTTTAACGTCTCCGGTGGTCTGCGCGATCGCTTGGTGGAGATCCGGGTGCAACTGCTGGTACGTAGTGAAACCGATCGCGCCTTGGTGCAAGCCAACTTACCGCTGATTGAAAGCATTATTTTGTCGTCCTTCTCTGCGGCTACCGTAGAGCAGTGGCGCGATCCGCGCAGCCGTGAATTGCTGCGTGATCAGGCCCTCAAAGAGGTGCGTGATTCGATGGAAAAACTGGTCAACGCACCTGCCGTTGAACAGATCCTGTTAACCAGTTATGTCATGCAGTAAGGTAGCCCGTGTCTGATATCCTCTCACAAGACGAAATTGATGCCCTGTTACACGGGGTGGACGATGTCGTTGACGATGCGCCGGAGCAGCCGAAATCACAGGGTGTGAAGGCCTTTGACTTTTCCTCGCAGGATCGGATTGTCCGTGGCCGGATGCCGACTCTGGAGCTGATTAACGAACGTTTTGCCCGTCACATGCGTATCAGTTTGTTCAACATGATGCGCCGCACTGCCGAAGTGTCGATCAACAGCGTACAAATGCTCAAGTTTGGTGAATACGTGCACACCCTATTTGTGCCGACCAGCTTGAACATGGTGCGTTTCCGCCCGCTGAAAGGCACTGCATTGATCACGCTTGAAGCGCGCTTAGTGTTCATTTTGGTGGAAAACTTCTTCGGCGGTGATGGCCGCTTCCCAAATAAAGTGGAAGGGCGGGAATTTACCCCTGCCGAGCGCCGTATTATCCAGATGCTGCTCAAGCTGATCTTTGGTGATTACAAAGAGGCGTGGGGACCGGTGATGGATGTCGAGTTCGATTATCTCGATTCCGAAGTGAACCCAGCGATGGCTAACATCGTCAGCCCGACCGAAGTGGTGGTGGTCAGCTCATTCCATATCGAACTTGATGGCGGCGGTGGCGATGTGCACATCACCATGCCGTATTCGATGCTGGAGCCGATTCGTGAACTGCTGGATGCCGGTGTTCAAGGTGATAAGAGCGACACCGACATGCGTTGGGGCAAGGCCCTGCGTGAAGAGATCATGGAGATCAACGTCGATCTGCGCGCCAAATTGTTGGATGTCGATCTGACGCTGCGCGATCTGATGAACATGAAAGCGGGCGACATTATTCCGGTGGATATGCCGGAAAACCTGCTGGTATATGTTGAAGACCTGCCGAGCTTCCGTGCCCAGTTAGGGCAGGCCAATGAGAATCTGGCCCTCAAGATCACCGAGCGTCTGAAACGGCCGGAGGTGATGAAAAGTGAACTGTCCCTGATCCGGGGCAGCGATAAATTACTCGATGAAATTGTGGTGTTAGACGATGAGTGATATGACAACCGATCAGGAGAAACTGGCCGCGCAGTGGGCTAGCGAAATGGGCGTGGAAGATGATGGCGTCAAGCGCGCCGAGCTCGAAGAGCTGCAGGACGAAAGCGTGCCGCTCAATCCAAATGAGCGTAAGCGTCTGGACAGCATTCTGGACATTCCGGTGACCATCTCCATGGAAGTGGGTCGCAGTCAGATCAGCATCCGTAACCTGCTGCAACTGAACCAAGGTTCGGTGGTGGAGCTGGAGCGTATTGCCGGTGAGCCGCTGGACGTGATGGTTAACGGCACCTTGATCGCGCACGGCGAAGTGGTGGTGGTGAACGACAAGTTCGGCATCCGTCTGACCGATGTGATCAGCCAAACTGAACGCATCAAGAAGCTGAAGTAAGCATGAAACGTCTTTTACCGGCAGCCGCGTTGCTGCCGTTACCGGCTTGGTCTGCCCAGCCGGACATGAATATCGGCATGGCGCTGATGTCACTGCTGCTGGTGCTGGGTCTGATTGTTGGATTGGGCTGGGTCGCCAAGCGTATGCGCTTGCCGTTTAACGGGCATGGCAATATGCGTGTCGAACAGCAACAGGCGCTCGGTCAGCGCGAGCGGTTGATGGTGGTGAATGTCGAAGGCCAGCGTTTATTGCTGGGGGTGACGCCGCAAAGCATCAGCCTGCTCAAAGAGTTGGGCGACGCGCCGGAAAATCACGCCAATCCGCCATCGGGCTTTCAGCAGCAGCTCAATGCCCTGCTGGAAAAACGCAAGTCGGCGGCCAAGTCCGCTGCGTCTGCTTCTGATAACGAGTCTGCTCACTGATGTTCCCGACCTTTTCTCGCTTGCGTAGCTTACGGGCTACGTTGCAGCGTCCGCTGTATATTGTCTTGCCGTTGTTGTTGCTGTTACCGGCCGGGGTATGGGCGGCGGGAACCGGTATTCCGGCTATCACCATGAACGATAACCCAGGCGGTGGCACCGATTATTCGGTATCGCTGCAGGTGTTGATCCTGATGACCATGCTGAGTTTCTTGCCAGCTATTGTCATCATGATGACCTCGTTTACCCGCATCATTGTGGTGCTGTCGATTTTGCGCCAAGCCATTGGTCTGCAACAAAGCCCGTCTAACCAGATTTTGATTGGCATTACCTTGTTCATGACCTTGTTTGTGATGTCGCCAGTATTGGACAAGATCAACCAAGATGCCTTGCAGCCTTATATGCGCGAAGAGGTGAGTGCCCAAGAGGCCATTACCCGCGCTCAGAAGCCCCTGCATGCCTTTATGCTGGGACAGACCCGTGAAACCGATTTAGCCACTTTCGTGCGCTTATCCGGTCACAAGGTGCAATCACCGGAGCAGGTCAGCATGACCGTGCTGATCCCAGCGTTTGTGACCAGCGAGCTGAAAACTGCGTTCCAGATTGGCTTTATGCTGTTTCTGCCGTTTTTGATTATCGACTTGGTGGTCGCCAGTGTGTTGATGGCGATGGGTATGATGATGCTGTCGCCGATGATTGTGTCGTTGCCATTTAAGCTGATGCTGTTTGTGCTGGTGGATGGCTGGAATCTGGTCTTAGGCACCTTGGCCGGCAGTTTTGGTATGTAGCACGATTTAGCATGTAGCTTGTGCATGCGGTTACGACATGCACCAACTGCCGTTTGGCGTCTCAGTGCATCTTACTCATTAATTTCATGCGTTATCGACGTGTGGCTGCATAGAACAAGGAACCGCAGGTGTCTCCCGAAGCCTTTGTAGAAATCTTTCAGCATGCGCTCTATCAGGTACTGGTGATGGTGTCGGCCATCATGGTGCCGGGGTTGCTGATTGGTCTGGTGGTGGCGGTATTTCAGGCTGCCACCTCGATCAACGAACAGACCTTGAGCTTCTTACCGCGTCTGGTAGTGACCATTTTGGCGCTGATTTTCCTCGGCCACTGGATGACCGGTCAGCTGATGGATTTCTTTTACGCCATGATTGATGACATCCCTCGGGTGATCCGCTGATGGATTGGTTATCGGGCAATATCATGCAGTTTTGGGCCAGTTTCTTGTGGCCGTTTGCCCGTATCAGCAGCATGCTGATGACCATGACCGCCATTGGCGCGGCGTTCGTGCCAGCGCGGGTGCGTTTGCTGTTGGCGGTAGCGGTAACGCTGGCGTCATTGCCCTCCATTCCCGCCATGCCACAAGGTATTGAGCTGTTTAGCCTGCACAGTGTGCTGATCACCGCGCAACAGATCTTAATTGGCGTCGCGATTGGTATGATCTCGCAGTTTCTGACCCAGATTTTTGTGATGCTGGGGCAGATAGTGAGTATGCAATCGAGCCTCGGTTTTGCCTCAATGGTCGATCCGGCCAGTGGTCAGAATACGCCGCTGCTGGGTCAGATTTATATGATGCTGACGCTGCTGGTGTTTTTGCTGCTCGATGGTCATTTGATCATGATTGAGATGCTGGTGCGCAGTTTTACCACCTTACCGGTGGGGGAAACCGGCATTACCGCTGGCGGTTACCATCTGCTGAGTCAGTGGTTTGGCATTTTGTTTCTGGGCTCAGTGAGTATGTCGCTGTCGGCGATTATCTCGCTGCTGACCGTCAACATCGCGATGGGGATCATGAACCGCGCCGCACCGCAGCTTAACGTTTATAGCCTCGGCTTTGGTCTGATTTTGCTGTGCGGCTTGTTCTCCCTCTGGTATCTGCTGTCTGCCTTCCCGCGCCACTATGATATTTATTGGCGCGTGGCGCTGGATGATATGTGTACCTTGCTGCACATGACCTGTGGGGATGGTTTGTAATGCTGACCTGCTTGCCGCAGTACACTGCAGCTATTCGTAACCGTAAAGGAGGCGCCTGATGGCGGAGTCCGACGGCCAAGAACGCACGGAACAGGCGTCGTCTAAGCGTTTAGATGACGCCCGTAAAAAAGGTCAGGTTGCGCGTTCGCGCGAGTTTGCCACGGTGATCGTGCTGGTGATGGGCTCGGTAGCGCTATTGTGGTTTGGTCAGAACCTCGCCATGGCGTTAGCGCGCCTGATGCACCGCTTGTTCAGCTTTACCCGCGATGAAGTGTTCGATTCTGATGCGCTGCTTACCATTGCCTGTAAAGCGCTGCTGAATATCTTACCGTCACTGGCGATGATTTTGCTGCTGCTGTTTGTCGCCTCGGTGTTGGGCGCATCGCTAATCGGCGGTTTTAACTTCTCGGTTGAAGCGATGCAGCCTAAGTTCAACAAACTGAACCCAATGTCTGGCATTAAGCGAATGTTTGGTCTGCAAAGTTGGGTTGAACTGGGTAAATCCATTCTTAAGATCTTGCTCATTGGTGTCGTGACCTGGCGCTTGCTGCTCAACACGCGCAATGATTTGGCGCAGCTTAGCTTGGAAGCCTTCCCGCGCAACATTTTCCATGCGGTGGATTCGCTACTGTGGTTTGTTCTGCTGCTCAGTTGTACCCTGATTTTGGTGGCGGCGATTGATATTCCGTATCAGCTGTGGAATCACAGCCAAAAGCTGATGATGACCAAGCAGGAAGTGAAGGAAGAATACAAAAACAGCGAAGGTAACCCGCACATCAAAGGGCGCATTCGTCAGTTACAACGCGAGATGGCCAGCCGCCGTATGATGGGCGAAGTGCCATCGGCGGATGTGATCATCACCAACCCCGAGCACTTTTCGGTGGCATTGCGCTATCAGCGTGATGTGGATAAAGCGCCGGTGGTGGTGGCCAAAGGGGTCGACTTCACGGCGATGAAGATCCGGGAAATTGCTAATGCCCACGATATTCCGATAGTCCCCGCGCCCCCTCTGGCGCGGGCGTTGTACCACAGCGCCGAGTTGGAGCAGCCGATCCCCGATGGCCTGTTTATGGCCGTTGCGCAGGTGCTGGCTTACGTATTCCAGCTGCAACAATACCGCAAGGGCAAAACCTTCCGTCGGCCAATTCCGTTGCCGGACGAGCTCCCAATTCCGGACGATCTGCGCCGTTAATCTTGGCACTCATATTGCTTTAAACCAAGATATTGACGGTGTTCAGCCAATTTATCGTCGCTTCAATGAGATAGCGCACTGTTTTGTGTGATTTTTAGACGCGCCGCTGCTCGCAAAACGCGAGTTAGCGTGCGTCTAGCAGCAAGATACGGCGGCTGAACTAAAATTTAGTGCACGATCAGGTCTGCTGTTCATGAATCTCCAAGCGGTATTGGGCAAACTGCCATCGGATAAAACACAACTGCTGCGCGGACTCGGTACCCCGCTTCTGGTGCTGGCGGCGCTGGCCATGGTGGTGCTACCGATGCCAGCCATGCTGCTGGATATCGCGTTTACCTTCAACATCGCGTTGGCACTGGTGGTGCTGATGGTGTCGGTGTACTCCTTGCGGCCAGTGGATTTCGCGGCGTTCCCAACGGTGCTGCTGATTGCCACTCTATTGCGCTTGGCGCTGAACGTGGCCTCGACACGCGTGGTGTTGCTGGAAGGTCATAACGGCCCGGAAGCAGCCGGTAAGGTGATCGAAGCGTTCGGTAACGTGGTGATTGGCGGTAACTACGCGGTAGGTATTGTGGTGTTCGTCATCTTGATGATCATCAACTTCATGGTCGTGACCAAAGGTGCGGGCCGTATCTCCGAGGTGAGCGCCCGCTTTACCCTCGATGCGATGCCCGGCAAACAAATGGCGATTGACGCCGACCTGAACGCCGGTCTGATTGACCAAGAACAAGCCCGCTCCCGCCGTGAAGAAGTGACCCGCGAAGCGGACTTCTACGGCTCCATGGACGGTGCCTCCAAATTCGTTAAAGGCGATGCCATCGCCGGTATCCTGATCCTGTTTATCAACATCATCGGTGGTTTTTTCATCGGCATGATCCAGCATGGGTTGTCCGCCGGTGAAGCATTGTCTATCTACACCCTGCTGACCATCGGTGATGGTCTGGTGGCGCAAATCCCGTCGCTGCTGCTCTCTATCGCGGCGGCCATCATGGTGACCCGTCAGAACCGCTCCGAAAACATGGGTGAGCAGCTGGTGCAGCAAATGACCGGCAACCCGAAATCCTTGATGATTGCCACCGGCATTCTGTTTGTGATGGGGATTGTGCCGGGCATGCCGCACATTGCGTTTTTGTCCTTGGCTTTGGCCTGTGCCGGTTTGGTGTACTGGAAGCTGGAGCAGCAGAAAAAACGGGCGGTGCAGGAAAAAGAACAAGCCGACGCGCCGACTGAGGCCTTGCCTGCGCCGCTGCGTGAGCTGTCATGGGATGACGTACAGCCGATTGACATCATCGGGCTGGAAGTGGGCTATCGCCTGATCCCGCTGGTGGATCGCAGCCAAAACGGTGAGCTGTTAGAGCGGATCAAAGGGGTGCGTAAGAAGCTGTCGCAAGACTTGGGCTTTTTGCTGCCTTCTGTACACATTCGCGACAACCTTGAGCTGCAACCGAGCACCTATCGCATCGTGTTAATGGGCGTGAATTACGGTGAGGCGGAAATCCGTCACGACTGTGAGCTGGCTATCAATCCCGGTCAGGTTTTTGGCCCCATTGATGGTCAGGCAACCCGTGATCCGGCCTTTGGCCTGGAAGCGGTGTGGATAGCCCCAGAGCAGCGTGAACATGCGCAAGCCTTGGGTTACACCGTGGTGGATGCGGCCACGGTGGTGGCCACCCACATCAGTCAGGTGTTGATCAACAACGCCTCGCAGCTGATTGGTCACGAAGAAGTGCAAAATCTGCTGCAGATGCTGTCGCGCAGTGCACCGAAACTGGTGGAGAACTTCACGCCGGAGACTCTGCCGCTGGGTACCGTGGTCAAAGTGCTGCAAAACCTGCTGAGCGAAGCCATACCAGTGCGCGATATCCGCACCATCGTACAAACCCTGACCGAATATGCGCCGCGTAGCCAAGATCCGGATGTGCTGACGGCTGCGGTACGTATTGCGTTGCGCCGCATGATTGTGCAGGAGATTAACGGTAATGCGGGCGAATTGCCGGTGATTACCTTGGCCCCTGAGCTGGAACAGATGTTGCATAAAACGATGCAGGCGGCGGGCGGCGATGCCGGTGGCATTGAGCCGGGCTTGGCTGAACGTTTGCAACAATCTCTGCTGCAGGCGGCGCAAGATCAGGAACTGCAGGGTGAACCTGCGGTACTGCTGACATCCGGGGTACTGCGCTCCACCATGGCGCGTTTTGTGAAAAACGCGATACCAAGCTTACGGGTGCTTTCTTATCAGGAAGTACCGGATGATAAACAAATTCGAATCGTTAATTCAGTCGGGCGATAAAACCGTCAGGGGTCAGTGTTGAAGATCAAACGTTTTTTTGCCAAAGACATGCGCGAAGCACTGGAGCAGGTGAAAGAGCATCTGGGTCCGGATGCCGTCATCATGTCCAATAAGAAAGTGGCAGGCGGGGTTGAGATTGTAGCCGCGTTTGATGACGCCGCTTCCGCCGCGCCGGTCAGCCGGCAGGATGACAATGAAGCCATCAAGCGTGAGCTGGTTAGCCAGCTGACCGCTGCGCGCAAGCGACTGATGGAAGAGGGCAAGGGGCTTAAGCCGGTCGCAACGTCTGCGCAGCCGGGTTTTGGCTATGCGCCAGCGAATAATCGCGCGCCAGCCGCGGACAGCGCGCCGTCATCCTTGCCATCGTTTTATGCCCGTGGTCGTGAGCAAGACGACGCGCCGGCTGATTCCCTGAGCGCCTTGCTGGATCGCCAGCAGCGTTTTCGCCAAGAAGGCCGACCGGATAGCCAAAGTCAGGCGGCGGGGATGCCTAATTCGCTTGGCAGCAACGCTGGCCAAGGCGCGGTAGGCAGCGCGTCGCGCCATGATGCGAGCCGTCAGGCGAGTACTGATGCGCCGGTGAACGGTGGCGCGCGCTACGCCAACCTTGATCCACTTTCCAATACCGAATCGCGCCCGCGCTCACGCTCACAAGAAAATCAGCGCGCCCTTGAGCAGATGCGCAGTGAGATGCAGTCTATCCGCCGGTTGCTGGAGCATCAGGTCTCGAATCTGATGTGGCAGGAGATGGAGCGCAAAGAGCCGGTACGCGCCATGCTGATTGACCGTCTGCTGAAGATGGGTTTTCCCGATAATCTGGCGGAACAGCTGGTGGGTTATATCCCAGAAAAGACCGAATTAACGCAAGCGTGGTCGTTGGTGCTGGAGCTGCTGACCGATCAGCTGATGATCTCGGATGACAATTTGCTCAGCCGCGGCGGCGTGGTTGCGCTGGTTGGCCCGACAGGCGTGGGCAAAACCACCACCATCGCCAAGCTGGCAGCGCGCTATGCCATGGAGTACGGCGCGGAGCATATCGCCTTGGTGACCACCGACTCCTACCGTATTGGTGCCCATGAACAATTGGCCACCTATGGACGAATTTTAGGCTGTCCGGTGCGGGCGGCTAAAGATGCGGACGAACTGGCCGCTGTATTATATCAGCTGCGGCATAAACACTTTGTCCTGCTGGATACGGCCGGTATGGGTCAGCGCGATTTGCGCCTGACAGAACAGCTGAACACGCTGATGCAGACCCAAGGCGAACGTATCCGGAGCCTGCTGGTATTACCGGCCACCGCGCAGCGCAGTGTGCTGCAAGAAACGGTGGAACATTTTCGGCGCATCCCCCTCTCCGGCACCATTTTAACCAAGCTGGATGAGAGCTTAAGTTTGGGAGAGGTAATGAGCGTTACGATTCAAAACGCCTTACCTATCAGTTACATCACTGACGGGCAGCGGGTGCCGGAAGATATCCGTATTGCCAGTCGGGAGAACTTAGTGAAACGGGCGGCAGAATTGTTGGATAAGGACATCTCTGTACAGCATTTTTGGACGAGCGAGCGTGCTCAGCCTCAGGCAGCGGACCTCTATGAGTAATGCAGTTTTAAATGATCAAGCCAGCGGTTTACGAAGTCTGGTACAGCCGGCCAAAACCAAGGTTATCGCCGTTACTGGTGGTAAAGGTGGTGTAGGGAAAAGCAACATCACCTTAAACATGGCGGTAGCTATGGCCCGTAAAGGACTGCGGGTAATGATTTTTGATGCCGACTTAAGTCTGGCTAATGTCGATCTGCTGCTCGGGATCCGAGTGGGGCGCAACCTGTCACATGTGCTGGCTGGTTTGTGCGATCTGGAAGATATCATCGTGGAAGGGCCATACGGCCTGAAGGTGATCCCCGCATCGCCGGGTACCCAGTCGATGACCGATTTGTCGGAGGCGCAGCACGCCGGTTTGATCCGCGCGTTTAGCTCGCTGCAAGATCAGGTTGATGTACTGCTGATTGATACCGCCGCTGGGATCTCTGACATGGTGATGAGCTTCTCGCGCGCGGCGCAAGACGTGCTGGTTACCGTGTGTGACGAGCCGACCTCAATTGCTGATGCGTATGCCCTGATGAAGGTGCTCAACCGTCAGCATGGCCTGACCCGGTTTAAGATTGTCGCCAACATGGTGCGCAGTTACCGCGAAGGCTTAGATTTATTCAGCAAACTGAGTCGGGTCACTGACCGTTTTCTGGATGCCAGCTTAGAGCTGGTGGCCTGCATCCCGCTGGATGAACATGTCCGGTTGGCGGTGCGTAAGCAAAAAGTGGTGGTGGATGCGTACCCGCAATCGCCAGCTGCGTTGGCCTTGAACACCTTGGCCCAGCGCGCCAGCAGTTGGCCGGCACCGAACCACCCGACAGGACATCTCGAGTTTTTCGTCGAGCGCTTATTGCGCCGTCCCGTCATGATACGGGAGGAAGAGTGTCGTGAGTAAAGCCCTGGCTTACAGCCAATGTCAGGATCGCAACAGCCTGCTGATGCGCCATGTTCCGCTGGTGAAGCGTATAGCCTGCCATCTGATGGGGCGCTTGCCACCGAGTGTACTGCTCGAAGATCTGGTTCAGGCCGGCATGATTGGCCTGCTGGAAGCTCAGCAAAATTACGATGCCAGCAAAGGGGCCAGTTTTGAAACCTATGCCGGCATTCGGATCCGTGGCGCGATGTTGGATGAGATCCGACGTGGCGACTGGATCCCGCGCTCTGTTCACCGCAACAGTCGCAGCATTACGGAAGCGATCGAAAATTTAGAAAAACAGCTCGGTCGCGATCCGCGTGATCACGAAGTGGCCGCGTATATGGAGGTCTCACTGGATGAGTACCACCACATGCTGCAAGACGTGAACGGCGGTAAAGTGATTGGCTTTGATGACCTCGGCGTGCCCGAGGATGTGGCGTTTGCGCCAGAAGCCCGTCACGACGATTTACCGTTTCAAGGCGTGGAAAATGACAACTTCCAGCAGGCGCTGGCCGATGCCATTCGCAGCCTGCCGGAACGCGAAGCCCTCGTGTTGTCACTGTATTACGATGAAGAATTGAATTTAAAAGAAATTGGCGCCGTACTTGGCGTAAGCGAATCGCGGATCAGCCAGATTCTGAGTCAGACGATGCACCGTCTGCGGGCCAAGCTGCATGCTTGGTCAGCCGTATAAGAAGCGGCACGTTTTATTCACTCAATTGAGCACTACACCTCATTGGAGGCTACTTTGGACAAAGATATCAAAATCCTTATCGTTGACGACTTCTCTACGATGAGACGCATCATTAAGAACCTGCTGCGCGATCTGGGATTTAACAATACCCACGAAGCGGATGACGGTACTACCGCCTTACCAATGCTGCGCAACGGCGATTTTGATTTTGTCGTAACCGACTGGAACATGCCGGGTATGCAGGGTATTGACCTGCTGAAAACCATCCGCGCCGATGCCGATCTCAAGCATCTGCCGGTATTGATGGTGACCGCAGAAGCCAAGCGTGAACAGATTATCGAAGCGGCGCAAGCGGGCGTTAACGGTTACATCGTTAAACCGTTCACTGCGGCGACCTTGAAAGAGAAATTAGACAAAATTTTCGTGCGGATCCAGTAATCCCCACTGAACGGAAGAGATCCCATGATCACGCTCGAACAAGCCAAAGAGCTGGTGGCACTGCTGGAAAATGGTCAGCAGGAAGAAGCCAACCAGATCGTCCAGATGTTAGCGTCGCAAAGCTATAACACCCTGTTCAATGAAGTGGGCAAAGTGACGCGGGTACTGCACAGCGGCCTGTCAGAATTCAGATTAGACCCACGCCTGTCGCAACTGACCCAGCAGGATTTGCCGGATGCGCAAGGCCGCTTGAATTACGTGGTTAGCATGACCGAAACGGCGGCCAACCGCACCATGGATGCGGTCGATGCGGCGTTCCCCATTGCGGACAGCTTGGCGGAGCGAACCGGTGCCATTTTACCGGTGTGGCAGAAGCTGTTTAACCGCGAAATGGAGCTGGGGGAATTTAAGTCTCTGTGTCTGGAGCTGGATGAATTCCTCAAGTCGACCGAACAGCAAAGCGATCAGTTGCGTAGCCAGCTGACCGAAATCTTGATGTCGCAAGACTTCCAGGATCTGACCGGCCAGATTATCCGTCGAGTGACCGGGCTGGTGGGTGAGGTGGAAGAGCACCTGATCAACATCATGAAGTCGTTCGGGATGACCGAGGTCGAGAATCCGTTGCAAGAGCAAGATCTGCGCGCGCAGGCCATTTGTGCCGAAGGCCCGATCCATGATCGTGAAAAACGCGCAGATGTGGTTCAAAGTCAGGATGACGTTGACGATCTGCTCTCTAGCTTAGGCTTTTAAGCCCGGCGTCAATCCGTCGCTTATTAGATATTCAGAATCATTTTCAGGGGCAAGTGATGAGTTTTGAACTAGACGAAGACATTCTGCAGGATTTTCTGATTGAAGCCGGTGAGATCATCGAGCGTCTGTCAGAGCAGCTGGTAGAGCTGGAACAACAGCCGAATGACAAAGACCTGCTGAATGCCATCTTCCGCGGCTTTCATACGGTCAAAGGGGGCGCAGGTTTCCTGTCCCTGACATCACTGGTTGACACCTGTCACGGCGCTGAAAATGTGTTTGACGTTCTGCGCAACGGTAAGCGACAGATTGACTCGGCGCTGATGGATGTCATTTTACAAGCACTGGATACCGTGGTAGCGCAGTTCCAGCAAGTGCAAAACGGCGAAGAGCCGGTACCGGCGGCACCTGAGCTGCTGGAAGCCTTGCATCAACTGTGTGAAGAGCCGACTGCCGCGCCAGTGGTGCCAGAGCCTGTCGCCGCTCCGGTGGCTCCGGCTGCCGATGCCGAAGCACTGCTGATGGCCGAAATGAATGCACTGGCCGAAATGCAAGCGGCTAGCGAGCCACCGGCTGCGCCACAGACCTTCGGTATCGACGACATTTCCGACGATGAGTTTGAACGCCTGCTCGACGCCCTGCACGGCGAAGGCAAAGGCCCGAGCGCGTCAGCGGAAGTAGCGTTAGCACCAGCCACTGCCGCACCGGCTGCAGTAACAACCGAGAGCGCGCCTGCTGCGAGCAGCGACGCCATCTCTGATGACGAATTTGAACGCCTGCTGGATGACCTGCACGGTGTTGGCAAAGGCCCTGCGGCTACCGCCACCCGCGCACCGGCCACAGCCAGCAGTGACGAGATCTCTGATGATGAATTCGAGCGTCTGCTCGATGATTTGCACGGTGCCGGTAAAGGCCCTGCGGTCACCCGTTTACCAGCTGCATCCGCCAGTGCCGCACCGGTAGCGCCAGCTGCGCCTGCTGCAACAGCGCCGACTCCAGCACCAGCTTCAGTGCCTCATGTGGCTCGCGCAGAAGAAAGTGCGCCAGCAGCCCCTGTGGCCGCGGCGGCCAGCAAAGCGCCAGCGTCTAACGCCGTGCAACCGGAAACCACCTTGCGTGTGGATACCAAGACCCTCGACGACATCATGAACATGGTGGGCGAGCTGGTACTGGTGCGTAACCGCCTGATCAGCCTTGGCATCAATAGCGATGACGAAGAGATGTCCAAAGCGTGCGCCAACCTCGATGTGGTGACCGCTGATCTGCAAGGCGCCGTGATGAAAACCCGCATGCAGCCAATCCGTAAGGTATTTGGCCGCTTCCCGCGCGTGGTGCGCGATTTGGCCCGTAGCCTGAAAAAAGAGGTGGTACTGGAGCTGAGCGGGGAAGACACCGATCTGGATAAAAACTTGGTCGAAGCGCTGGCCGATCCGTTGGTGCACTTGGTGCGTAACGCGGTGGACCACGGCATCGAAATGCCGGATGTCCGCGTACAAGCGGGTAAACCGGCGCAAGGTAAAGTGCGTCTGGCTGCCTCCCAAGAAGGTGACCATATTCTGCTGATCATCGAAGATGATGGCGCGGGGATGGATCCAGAAAAACTGCGTGGGATCGCCGTTAATCGCGGCATGATGGACGCCGATGCCGCCGCTCGCCTGAGTGACAATGAAGCCTACGCGCTGATTTTTGCGCCGGGCTTCTCGACCAAAAAAGAAATTTCCGACATCTCCGGCCGTGGCGTGGGGATGGACGTGGTGAAAACCAGTATCACCAAACTTAACGGTGCCATTCACATTGATTCCAGCAAAGGGCGCGGTACCCGCTTGGAAATCAAAGTGCCGTTGACGCTGGCTATCCTGCCAACACTGATGGTTGGCGTATCGAATCAAACCTTCGCGCTGCCGCTGGCGAGCGTGAATGAAATTTTCCATCTGGATCTGAGCAAAACCAATTGTGTGGATGGTCAGCTGACCGTGATCGTGCGTAACAAAGCCATCCCACTGTTTTACTTACAGGACTGGCTGGCGAAAACCCGCGGCGAATGCCAGCAGGAGCGTCCGCAGTTCGGCCATGTGGTGATTGTACAGATTGCCCATCAGCGTATCGGTTTTGTGGTCGATACCCTGATCGGACAGGAAGAAGTGGTGATTAAGGCGCTGGATAAATTCCTGCAAGGAACGCCGGGCATGGCCGGTGCCACCATCACCAGTGACGGCGGAATCGCTTTGATTCTGGATGTACCGGGTCTGCTTAAACATTACACCCATCGCTGAGGACTTGGGGCCAGCGCGCGCTGGCCTACATCCCTGCCGTCATAACGACCCGAAAAAAGAGATAAAAAAGTAGAGGGATAATGGGAATCAAAGTATTAGTTGTTGATGACTCGGTATTTTTCCGTCGCCGTGTCAGTGAGATCCTGAACAGTCATCCACAGCTGGAAGTGATTGATACCGCTAACAACGGCAAAGAAGCGCTCGAAAAAGTGCAGCAGTTGCGCCCTGATGTCGTCACCATGGACATCGAAATGCCGGTGATGAACGGCATTGATGCGGCACGGGAAATTATGCGGGTGCGGCCAACGCCGATCCTGATGTTCTCTTCTTTGACCCATGAGGGTGCCAAAGCCACGCTGGATGCGTTGGACGCCGGTGCCGTCGATTTCCTGCCGAAGAAATTTGAAGATATCGCCCGCGATCGGGAAGAGGCGATTACCTTGCTGCAACAGCGGGTGATCTCTATCTCTCGTCATCGGGTGCGTCCTCTGCTCAGTCAGCGTCCAGCGACCAGCAGCTTGAGCGCGAGCCGCACGCCAGCGACCAGCAACAGCGCGACGCCGCTGCGCGCCGCAGCGCCTGCTTCGGAGAACCGTCCGGTGCGTCCGGCGGCGCTGAATACCCGCCGTAGTGGCAAGGTGTATCAGCTGGTGGCGATCGGCACTTCAACCGGCGGTCCGGTTGCGCTGCAAAATATCCTGACTAAATTGCCGGGTAATTTCCCGCATCCAATCTTGCTGATCCAGCACATGCCCGCGACCTTTACCGCGGCCTTTGCTAGCCGTCTGAACAACTTGTGTCAGATTAACGTCAAAGAAGCGGCAGACGGAGATGTGGTGCAACCGGGTACCGCTTATCTGGCACCGGGTGGCAAGCAGATGGTGCTGGATGGCCGTCCGGGGGCGATGCGTATTCGGATCCTCGATGGCGGTGAGCGCATGAACTACAAGCCGTGCGTGGATATCACCTTTGCCTCGTGTGCCCGTCAATATCGTGACAAAGTTCTGGCGGTTGTGCTGACCGGTATGGGCGCCGATGGTCGCGATGGTGCCAAATTGCTGCATGAGCAGGGCGCAACTATCTGGGCACAGGATGAAGAGAGCTGCGTGGTATACGGTATGCCACAGGCCATTGTTAAAGCCGGTATTGCCGCGGAAATCCTGCCACTGGAGCGGGTTGCCCAGCGGATCATGATTGAAGTCGGTTGTGAATAATCATTAAGGAATCAGCAATGAATAGCAGCAGTGCTGTCGATACCGGCGAAAGCCGCGACAAAGTATTACAGTGGGTAACCTTCAATCTGGGCGAAGAAACCTACGGGGTTAACGTAATGCAGGTGCGTGAAGTGCTGCGTTACAGCGAAATTGCTCCGGTGCCGGGCGCACCCTCTTACGTGCTGGGGATCATCAACCTGCGCGGTAACGTGGTGACCGTGATTGATACGCGCTCTCGTTTTGGCCTGTATCCAAGTGATGTGACCGACAATACACGTATTGTGATCATCGAAACCGAACAGCAAGTGATCGGTATTCTGGTCGACAGCGTGGCAGAAGTGGTTTACCTGCGTGCATCAGAAATCGACAAAACGCCAAATGTGGGCACCGATGAGAGCTCGCGCTTCATTCAGGGCGTCTCCAACCGCGATGGAGAGTTGTTAATTCTGGTAGATTTGAATAAATTACTGACCAACGATGAGTGGGATGAGTTGAGTGGTCTGTAATGATTGGATTAATGGTTGCCGTAGCGGTACTGAGTGTGGTCTGTGCCGGTCTGGCGTGGAGCCTGATTTCTCTGTGGCGGCAACATAAAACCATTCTGCGTCGGGTTGAGGCCAGCGAAGTGTTGCTGAAGGCCGCCCGGCGTCAGTTTGATACGACCGGAAAAAGTATCGAAGAGCTGCGTGGCGGCTTTATCGGTCTGGGAAATGAACTGCATCAGCTGGTGGATAAGCAGGAGCAGTTTAGTGTCAAACTGAATGAAGTGACCTATATCGATCCTGAGCATCGCCTGTATAGCCGCGCCACCAAGTTGGCGGAAATGGGCGCCGGTCTGGATGAGCTGATGCAAGAGTGCGAGTTGCCTAAGGCCGAAGCAGAATTGCTGCTGAACTTACAGCGGCAGATGAAAAATCGCCGCACCTAATGGGCTCGTCAGACTCTTTGAGCAATCGGCTAAATTGCCGTTCTGAACAGAGAGTATAAACAGAGAACGTGAACAGCGAGTACGCTCAGCACGCGGTGAGAAACCCGATTGATAAAAAAGCCGGCATTGCCGGCTTTTTTGTGGGTGTTCGAGCGGGGGGTTATCCCGCTACTTGCGCATGGCTCTGACTTGCCGGCGCATGGTTCTTTATCGAGCTTATATCACTCGAGGGTGGGCATGGTGAAAGTGCCGCTATGTTGCTCCAAACGCACCCCCGCTGGCCAACGGCTGGTGATGGTTTTCATGCGGGTGTAGAAACGCACGCCGTCACTGCCATGCACATTCAATGGCCCAAACACTGAGCGCTTCCAGCCACCAAAACTGTGGAACGCCATTGGTACTGGAATGGGAACGTTAATCCCCACCATCCCCGCTTGCACTTGCTCACCAAACTGACGCGCGGTTTCGCCATCACGGGTGAAAATGGCGGTGCCGTTACCGTATTGGTGACGATTAATCAGCTCCAGCGCGGTGTGATAATCGGGGGCGCGCACCACGCACAGCACCGGCCCGAAGATCTCTTCTTGATAGATCCGCATCTCTGGTGTGACCCGATCAAACAAGGTTGGGCCGACAAAAAAGCCCTGCTCATGACCGGCGACCTGAAAAGCTCGGCCATCGACACACAAGGTCGCGCCTTGTTCTACCCCCGAATCGATATAGTGCAGGATAGACGCGCGGTGCTGGGCGGAGATCACCGGTCCCATATCATTTTCGGGCTCACCAGCCGGTAAAATGCCTGGGCCGACGCGCATCGTGGCAATGCGCGCTTTGACGCCGGCGATCAGGGCATCGGCCACGTCATCACCAACCGCTACCGCCACCGACAGCGCCATGCAGCGTTCACCTGCGGCGCCAAATGCTGCGCCCATAATGGCGTTCACCGTCATATCCAGATCGGCATCTGGCATCACAATGCAGTGGTTTTTCGCGCCGCCCAGCGCCTGACAGCGTTTGCCGTGTGCCGAGGCTACCGAGTAAATGTACTCGGCAATCGGTGTTGAACCGACAAAACTCACCGCTTGAATGCGCGGATCGGTCAGCAGAACATCCACCGCTTCTTTATCGCCGTTCACTACGTTGAATACACCATCGGGCAGACCGGCTTCTTTTAGCAGTTCGGCCAGTGCCAGCGCCAGTGACGGATCTTTTTCCGAGGGCTTGAGAATAAAGGTATTGCCGGTAGCCAGCGCTATCGGGAACATCCACATTGGCACCATGGCAGGGAAGTTAAACGGCGTGATCCCAGCACATACCCCGAGCGGTTGCATCAGTGAATGGCTATCGACCCCGGTTCCCACATTGGCGGAGTGTTCGCCTTTTTGCAGATGCGGAATACCACAGGCAAACTCGACCACTTCTAAGCCGCGCACCAACTCGCCATGGGCATCAGACAGGATCTTACCGTGCTCTTCTGAGATCAGGCGTGCCAGCCGGTCTTTGTGCTGTTCGAGCAAGGCTTTAAAGCGGAACATCACGCGGGCACGGCGCAGTGGCGGCGTGCGTGACCACGCAGGGAAGGCTGCATCGGCAATACTGATCGCGTGTTCGACTTCAGCCACGGTACTGAGGGCGACCTGCCGTACCGGCTCACCGAGTGCCGGATTAAACACAGGGGCCAAACGTTCGCTGCGGCTCGCGGTCAGTTGGCCGCCGATAAAGTTGTGTACGATATCCATTCGGTTTCTCTCTCTGTCAGCAGGATCAAAGATGTCATGCAAAAAGCATAATGAAATATTTATTTCATTTAAACATAAAGTGATTTCATTATTCTGTTTTGTGATCCCGATGCCGTTCGGCAGACAGTAGGGTAGGCGGCGGCTTTTTTTTGTGTCTTAATTTATTCAAATCTTTCATAGATATAGAATAACAGAACAGATATTCTATTCTTTATTACCAGCGTCCGCGCTTTTTCTGCGGTATCAGGGTGTTTCGCCATCGGTAAACATCGCTGCAGAGCTAAGGATATAACGGGGGAGACTCGCGTGAGCAGTGCCAAGAATTTTGCCGAATTGCAAGACCAAATCCGCGCCCGCTATGCAGAGCTGAGTAAGCGTCTGCAGCAGGTTGCCAAGTATGTGATTGATAATAAAAACACCGTGGCCATGCAGACGGTGGCGGTGATTGCTAAAGAAGCCGATGTGCCGCCCTCTACCTTGATTCGGTTTGCCAATACCTTTGGCTTTAGCGGTTTCAATGAAATGAAACAGATATTTCGCCTAGATCTGGTCAAGGAAACCGCCAATTACACCGAGCGGGCACGTCTGTTCCGGGAAATGGAAGGGGCCAGCGCCGCCGATCAGCCACACGATATTTTGCAAGAGTTCGCTCGTGCTAATGCGCAGGCATTGCAGCAGCTGGTGGTGCATACCCCCGCTGAGGAAATGCAGCAGGCAGTTGATCTGCTGGAGCAAGCTCAGACCATTTATGTTATTGGTTTGCGCCGCTCGTTCAGCGCGGCGGCTTATTTGCGCTATGCCTTGAGTCATCTGGAGCGTCGGGTGGTGTTGCTTGATGGCCTCGGTGGCATGTTGGCGGAGCAGCTTAATCTGATGGGCCGTGAGGACGTGGTGCTGTCGATCAGCTTCACACCGTATGCCGAGGAGACGGTGATGGTCAGTGAAAAGGCCTCCCAAACCGGCGCACGCCAAATTGTGATCACCGATAGTCAAATCAGTCCGTTAGCCTCACTGAGCGATGTGTGTTTCGTGGTTAAAGAAGCGCAAGTCGGCGCGTTTCGCTCGCAATCAGCCACCTTATGTCTGCTGCAATCGCTGGCCGTGGGGTTGGCGTTTCAAACGTCCGGCCAAGATGTGGCCGCCTCGCTGTAAGTGAGCGTATCGCATGTCACCTCGCCGGTGGTGTTCACCATCGGTGGGGGCTGATCTTCTTCGATTTATTAGCACCGCTGGCATTGTTTTGTTTGTCTTGAGCTAGCGAGTGCTGTTTGTGCTGGGCGCGGCGTGGGCTCGGGGTTACTCTTCTGTCTTCTGTCTTCTGTCTTCTGTCTTTTTCGATTTCGTGCGCGGATGGCAGCGTGCTGCTTAATCGCATGCGGATCACACTCCGGCAATTTCATTTCGAATAAATCTTTAAATGAAATAAATATTCTATAAAGTAATCGTTATGGAAATAATGCGAACAGCAAAGGCACCGGCTTGGCCGGAAAGCAGGCGCGCCGCCGTTATGCGGGCAGCGTGACGGTAGCAGGGAATCTGGAGTTGTGGCTATGCGCACAGAGAGAATGACAACCGCACAGGCGCTGGTGAAATTTTTGAACCAGCAATATATCGACGTGGACGGCGTGGAAGAGAAGTTCGTACACGGGATCTTCACCATTTTCGGGCATGGTAACGTGCTGGGATTGGGGCAGGCGTTGGAGCAAGATGCCGGTGACTTACAGGTGTATCAAGGCTGCAATGAGCAAGGGATGGCGCACATCGCGCTCGGTTTTGCCAAACAGCACAAACGCCGCCGGATCTGTGCGGTCACCTCATCAGTAGGGCCGGGCGCGGCCAATATGGTGACGGCCGCCGCGACAGCCACCGCCAACCGCTTGCCGATTTTGTTACTGCCTGGCGATCTGTTTGCGACCCGCCAGCCTGATCCGGTGTTGCAGCAGGTTGAGCAGTATCATGATGCATCGCTCAGCACCAACGACTGTTTCCGCCCGGTATCGCGCTACTGGGATCGCGTGTCGCGCCCAGAGCAGCTGATGAGTGCGATGCTCAATGCCATGCGCGTGCTGACCGATCCGGCCGATACGGGCGCGGTTACGGTATGTCTGCCACAAGATGTGCAAGCCGAAGCCTATGATTTCCCCGATTCTTTCTTTCGCAAGCGCGTGCACCGTTTGGAGCGCCGTCCGCCAACCGCGGCGATGTTGGATGATGCCCTGACCTTATTGCTATCAAAGAAAAAACCGCTGTTGGTGTGCGGTGGTGGGGTGCGTTACTCGCAGGCGCATGAGGCGTTTCGCCGTTTCGCCGAGTGCTTTGGCATTCCGTTTGCCGAAACACAAGCGGGTAAAGGGGCGATCCCTGCCGATCACCCGCTCAACTGTGGCGGGCTGGGTACCACCGGTTGTTTGGCGGCCAATACCTTGGCGGCAGAAGCGGATTTGATTATCGGGGTCGGAACCCGTTTCACTGATTTCACTACGGCATCAAAAAGCTTGTTCCGTCATCCACAGGTGGATTTTCTGACCATCAATATCGCGGCTTTTGATGCCATGAAGCTCGATGCGGTGCCGGTGGTGGCCGATGCGCGCGCTGCGCTGCAAGCGCTGCATGGCGTGTTAGCGCCAACCGGCTATCAGGCCGCTTATGGCAACGAGATTGCCCAAGCGAGAGCGGCGTGGGAGCAAGAGTGGCAACGCTTGGCTGCCATTGAGGTGGATGAGCAGTTTGTGCCGGAAGTGGCCGGTCAGCTCGATGATCGCTTGCCGGAGTATATGGATACCCTGCAAACCCATTTGACGCAAACCCGCGTGCTGGGGCTGTTAGACCAAGTGTTAGCGCCGGATGCGATTGTGGTCGGCGCGGCCGGCTCGCTGCCGGGGGATTTGCAGCGCATGTGGCGACCGAAAGTGGCTGACACTTACCACATGGAGTACGGCTATTCGTGTATGGGCTATGAGATTGCCGCCGCGGTGGGCGCCAAGATCGCCGCTCCACAGCAGCCAGTGTATGCCTTTGTCGGCGATGGCTCTTACCTGATGTTGCACTCTGAGCTGCAAACGGCGGTGCAAGAGGGGATCAAAATTACCGTGCTGCTGTTTGATAACGCCGGTTTTGGTTGCATCAATAACCTGCAAATGGGGCAGGGGATGGGCAGTTTTGGTACCGAAAACCGGCATCGCGATCCCCGTACCGGCCAGATGAGCGGGCCACTGGTGAAGGTGGACTTTGCGGCCAATGCCGCCAGTTATGGCTGCGTGAGTTATCGAGTGCACAATGAAGCTGAATTGTTGGCTGCGTTGGCTGATGCCGCGCAGCAAACCGCGCCAGTGCTAATAGATATCAAAGTGCTGCCCAAAACCATGACCCACGGTTACGCCGCCTGGTGGCGCACCGGTACGGCGCAGGTGGCGGATAATCCGGCCATTGTGGCGGCGGCTGAGGATATTCAACAGGTGCTGCGTACGGTAGCGCGTCAATATTAATGCTTAAGTCATGGGTATAGGCCGGGCGCTGGGGCGACCGGCCATGGTGAGTGAGCCTGCGGAGTTAATCGCTCTGCTTTAGCTGTTCAGACGGCGTGCTGATTCGTGTGCGCTGGCCTGTTTCTGCTGTTCGGGGGCGTAGGCCCCCTTTTTTCGTTCCCTGCGGCTGGCTGTTCTTTGCGTTATTTTCTTTCTTTTATCTTATTCAATTGTCTTTATCGTCTTTTTCTATTCTCTTTTTTCTCTTTGTTCTCTTTTTCTCGCCGCTACGCTTCGCGTGTCATTTGCTGCATTTGTATTTCGTCCATAGTAAAAATGGAACGTTCATTTCTTCAATTTTATGGTTGTATGGCTTAGCGGTTTCATTATGGTGGCGTGATCTGGCGCAGGTCGATGCTGCGGGACACGAGCCGAATAGCGCCGAGCCAAACTCATAACACAATGTTTTTTATTGAATTAATTACGTTATGCGACCGCACTGACATCGGTTCAGCGTGAATTGATGCAAACTGTTACCTCGCCAGCAAAAATAAAATATCCAATATAAATTAAATTGAAATAAACGTTTCGCGTGCTATGTTTTTAGCATACCAGCATGGATGCCGACACGAAGGGCTTGCGAGCAGGCCGATAGGGTGACCGGCGCTGGGACATAACAACAGAACAACAGCAGATGCCGCGCCCATGCGCTGACCTCTGCCTCTCTACCTTACGGATACACAGTATCAAGGAGTTGCTATGTACAATATCGCGTTATTCGGAGCAGGCCGCATCGGACAGGTCCATGCCGTGAACATTGCCGGACACAAGGAAACTTGCCTGTACTCGGTGATTGACCCGCATCAGGCCGGTGCTGAAGCACTAGCGCACAAGTATGGTGCCAAAGTGCAGACTGCCGAAGAGGCCATGGCCGATCCGAATGTGCAGGCAGTGATGATTGCCTCGGCCACCGATACCCATGCCGATTTGATTGAGCAAGCGGCGCGCGCCGGCAAGGCTATCTTCTGCGAAAAACCGGTGCATCTGGACTTGGCGCGGGTGCGCGATTGTCTGGCAACCGTGCGTGAGTGCAATGTCCCGCTATTTATCGGCTTTAACCGCCGTTATGACCCGCAATTTCGTAAAGTGCGCGAAATGCTGAGCGCTGGCGCGATTGGCAAGGCGGAGTCTTTGGTGATCACCTCCCGTGACCCGTCACCGCCGCCAGCTACCTATGTCAAAGTCTCCGGTGGGATGTTCCGCGATATGACCATTCATGACTTTGATATGGCGCGTTTCATCATGGGCGAAGACCCGGTTGCCGTGTACGCCAAAGGCAGCAATCTGGTTGATCCGGCCATCGGCGCTGCCGGTGATATTGATACCGCGTTTGTGGTGCTGACTTTCCCATCGGGCGCTATGGCGACGATCTCCAACAGCCGCCGCTCTGGTTATGGCTATGATCAGCGCATTGAGCTGCACGGTTCACAAGGCTTGCTGACGGCGAAAAATATCCACGAAAACGCCGTTGAGCAGTGGAGCGAAGCGGGCTGCGTAGCCGCTAAACCGGAGCACTTCTTCTTGCAGCGTTATGCCGCCGCCTATCAGGCCGAGTGGGAGCATTTTGCCGATGTGTTGGCCGGTCGCGCCGAGCCACAATGCAGCGGCTATGACGGCGAACAAGCCCTGTATCTGGCGGACAAAGCGCTGGAATCCCTATGCAGCGGCAAAGAAGTTCAGCTGTAATTCCCTTATCTGTCAGGGGCGGCAACGCCCCTGCTGTCTGATCCGATTGTACCCCTCTTAGAGAGTGTCCGTGCCGCCTGTGGAAGGGGCGGTAACGTAAAACAGAAACGAAAGACACGGAGAAGCACACAATGTTAGCTTTTATTTCGTTTGTCGGTTTTACCCTGTTCGTGGCCGGATTTGCGTATTACAAAACCCATAATGCTCATCTGACCGATTCCGCCGAAGGCTATTTTCTGGGCGGACGTTCGCTGACCGGCATCTATATCGGCGGCTCTATGCTGCTGATGAACCTCTCCACCGAGCACTTGGTCGGCTTAAATGGCCTGTCATTTCGCACCGGTTTTATCGTTATGGCGTGGGAAGTGATGGCGGCGATGACCATTGTGTTATTCGCTATCGTATTCTTGCCGAAATACTTAAAACTGGGGATCTCAACCATTCCCGAATATCTTGAACGGCGCTTTGATAAGCAAACGCTGACCATCACCTCGATTTTATTCTTGGGGATGTACGTGATTTCGCTGCTGCCGATCGTGCTGTATACCGGTGCGATTGCGCTGGAAAGCCTGTTTCAAGTCTCGCATGTGTTCAGCGTGGATAAAACCACCGCGCTGTGGATCATGGTATGGGGCGTGGGCGGTTTAGGCGCGATTTACGCGGTATTTGGCGGGATCAAAGCCATCGCGGTGGCCGATACCATCAACGGGGTGGGTTTGATCACCGGTGGCTTGATGGTAACGCTGTTTGCGCTGGCTTATGTTGGCGACGGCAACGTGTGGACCGGTATGGTTGAGGTGTATACCAATAACCCTGCCAAGTTTAACTCCATCGGCGCGGAAGATTCGCTGGTGCCGTTCTCCACCTTGTTCACCGGTCTTATCATCTCCAACATGTTTTTCTGGTGTACGAACCAGTCGATTGTGCAAAAAGCGCTGGGAGCCAAGAATCTGGCAGAAGGACAAAAAGGGGTTCTGCTGTGCGCCTTTTTCAAACTGATGATCCCATCCATCATCATTTTGCCGGGCATTATTGCCTTCCATATTTTCCAAGGGCAGATTGATAATCCTGATAACGCGTACCCGAATCTGGTGCAGCTGGTGTTGCCAGAAGTGTTGGTGGGGTTCTTCGCCGCCGTGGTGGTGGGGGCGGTATTCTCAACTTTCAGCGGTGGTTTGAACTCCTCGGTGACATTGTTTACCGTCAATATCTTCAAAAAATCCCTCAAACCGGATGCGACCGAAGCGCAAACCGTGGCCGTGGGTAAATATCTGGGCTTAGGACTGGCGCTGATTTCCATGATCGTGGCACCGCTGGTGGCGAATGCGCCAGATGGTTTGTTCTACCTGATCCAACAGCTGCAAGGTATTTTCAACGCACCAATTCTGAGTGTGGTGTTGGTCGGTTTGCTGACCAAACGCGTACCGGCAATTGCCGCCAAGCTGGGTCTGCTGTTCGGCATGTCGGCTTATATCCTGTTTAACTTCGTGTTCAAGGTCGATATCCACTTCTTCCATCTGCTCGGCATTTTGTTTTTGCTGAACGTGGTATTCATGCTGCTGATTGGTCACTTCTTCCCGCAAGAGGCCTATCAAGAGGTGTACACCAAGCAGGTGGATATTCAGCCGTGGTCGCTGGTGCGTCCGGTGGCGGTGCTGATCACCTTGGGTTCGGTGTCTATGTACGTGTTCTTGGCGCAAAACGTGCCGGGCTGGTTGATGGCGGTGTATTACACCTTCGCGGTGGCGGCGCTGGGGTATGTGTTCTGGGGCATTGGGCGTGAGCTGTTTGGTATGCAGCGTAACCAGCCGATGGTGCCAGAGTTGGAGGATGAGGCTTAATTGCGAGCCCACAATTTGGGGATACAGTGCGATGTGTGACAACCGAGCACTGGCCAACCTAAGTTGAGTGTCATCACGCCCCTGCGCTAACGCTTTGACGTCGCGCGGGGGCGTTGCTATTTGGCGCGCCTTGGCTAGCGAGAGTCAGGGGACGTTCAGAGAACAAGATAAAAAATGACAAGATCAAAAGGAGCATTCCGGTGATGGATGAGTCGTTGCTGCCCAATATCTGCCTGTTTTTATCGCAAATCGACCCGTTTGATGCTTTGCCAGACGTGGTGCGCGCCGAGTTGGCGGCGCAGATTGGTATTTCGTACTGGGTGCAGGGCGAAACGCTACCGGCCACATTATTGGTGGGACAAGGGCTGTATCTGGTGCGAAGCGGCGCGGTCGAGCAGCGCCATCCTGATCGCACCTTGCGCGCCCGTCTGGGCAGTGGCGATCTGTTCGGATTTAGTCAGCTAGATCGCGAGGGCGACAGTGCCTACAGCGTGACCGCATTGGAAAATACCTTGCTGTACCGCATCCCCAAAGCGGTGCTGTATCAGGTGATGACCGACAATCCGGCGTTGCAGCACCATTTTGCCACCGCCGAGCATCAGCGTCTGGCCGGCGGCCAGACACGTACCAGCCTTACCGACGATGATTTGCTGTACCTCAAGTCGGTGGCCGAGATGGTCAATCGCGATATGGCCGTAGTGACGCCGCACACCTCGATCAGCGCCGCTGCGCGTGAGATGGTGCGCTGTCATCGCTCCTCGGCGTTGGTGATGGACGATGAACGGCTGCTCGGCATCATCACCGATCGCGACTTGACCAAACGGGTGGTCGCCGAGGGACGCGACCTCAACGGCCCAGTGGCCGAGGTGATGACGGTGTCGCCGTGCACCATTGATGCTCGTGAGCCGTTGCTGCGCGCCGTGGAGTTGATGATGCAGCATAACGTGCGCAGCTTGCCGGTGGTGGAGCAGGGCAAGGTGTGCGGCGTACTGACCGCTACCAGTTTGGTCAGCAAAAGTCGGGTACAGGCGGTGTTTCTGATCAGCCGTATTTATCGGCAAGAGTCCGTCACAGCCCTACGAGCACTGGGCGTGCAGCGCCAAGCGATTTTTGAAGCGCTGGTGGAAAATGGCGCTCATGTGCGCACCATTCAACAGATGATGACCCTGATTGCTGATGCCTTTAATAAGCGCTTACTGCAATTGGCCGAGCGCGAACTGGGTGCGCCGCCGTGCGACTATGCGTGGATGGTCGCAGGCTCTCAGGCGCGCCAAGAGATGCACCCGCTCTCGGATCAAGACAACGCCATTATCACCGGCCGGCCGGTCAGCGGCGAAGAGAAAGAGTATTTTCGCCGACTGGCGGAATGGGTTTGCTATGCGCTGGCCGAGTGCGGTTATCCACTGTGCCCAGGGCATATGATGGCGTCAAATCCGCAGTGGTGTACCGATATTCGTACTTGGGAAGGCTATTACCGGCACTGGGTGCGAGAGCCTGAAGCCGAGGCGCTATTGAATGTCAGCGTATTTCTCGATTTGCGGGCGCTGTATGGCTCAACGGCGCTGGTCGAGCGTTTGCAGCGCTATCTGTATGCCGAAACGGCGGCTAATCGACGCTTTATTGCGGTGCTGGTGGCCAATTCGCTGAGGATCACCCCGCCGCTCGGCATGTTTCGTCAGTTTGTGTTGGCGCGCGATGGCGAAAATCGCAGTGTGCTGCACATTAAAAAGCAGGCGGTGAACCTGATTGTCGAATTAGCCCGCATTTATGCTTTAGCCGGTGATTGCCGTGCCACCGATACCGACAGCCGCCTCAGTGGCGCGGTGCAGGCCGGCATTATTAGCGAAGGCAGTCGGCGTGAGCTGTGTGAGGCGTTTTATTTTATCAATCAGGTGCGTTTTACCCATCAGCGACAAGCCATGTTGCAAGGTCGCCGCCCTGCTAACAGCGTATCGCCTGCGGATTTAACTCAATTTGAGCGCAACCATTTGAAAGACGCCTTTCGGATCATTGCACGCACCCAAGAAGCGGCGCTGCAACGTTTTCATGCGCAGGGGATCTTGCGATGAGCATATTTAGCGCTTTGCGCCATTTTCGCCGCGCCCCCCTGTCGCGCTTGGCCTTACGACGTGAGCACTTCCTTACATCGCAGGTGGCGCAGCCTTTAGTTCATCAGTTTTTGTTGCCGCCATTGCCTGCCAGCGATGCCGACCCGTGGTCGTTGGATATGCTGGTGTTGGATATGGAAACCACAGGGCTAGATGCGCAGCAAGACAGCGTATTATCTCTCGGGATGGTGCCGATCCGTGCTGGCATGGTGCAGCTGGGCCAATCACAACACCTGTATTTGGATGCCTGTGCGCAGGTGCGCGCCGATACCGCAGTGATTAACCACATCTTGCCGCAAACCCTGCAACAAGGGATGAGCGCCTCACAGGCGTTGATGCACCTGTTAACTGCGCTGGCCGGTCAGAATAGTGCTTGCGCTATGGCCGATGTTGAGTGCAGCGTTAGGGGCGAGGTTCAACCGCACGGCGTAACGCATACGGCGCCTGCGCATGTCGGTTTTCCCATTTTAGTTGCGCATGGCGCGGCTATCGAGCGACAGTTTTTGCAGCAGTGGGTGAGTACCTGCTTCGGCCTACAGGCGGAGTTACCGCTGCTGTGGCTCGATACTTTGGCCCTGGAACGCTCGCTGGTAAGCAATCGACATTCTGCTCGGCGAGATTATCGACTCAGTGAGATTCGACGCAGTTACGGATTGCCCGCTTATCTGGCACACAATGCCCTAGCCGATGCCGTCGCGACGGGGGAATTGCTGTTGGTACAGATGAAACACATCTTTGCCGGTCGGCGTCCGCAACTGGGTGAGCTGTACCGGCGTAGTCTGTCGTGACGCATTAAGGTAAGCGGGTACTCACGTACCCAGTTTGAGCAGCAAGATCCCCGCTAAGATAGTCAGGCCAGCTAACAGTCGCCGCCGCTGTAGCGGCTCGCCGAGCCACACAACCGAAAGCAGTAGCGCGAACAGCACGCTGCTTTCACGTAGGGCCGCGACTAAGCCAA
>NZ_JRKB01000067.1:0-83129 GCF_000800945.1 Plesiomonas sp. ZOR0011 | reverse complement strand
ATTAGCTCAGCTGGGAGAGCACCTCCCTTACAAGGAGGGGGTCACTGGTTCGAACCCGGTATCGCCCACCATATTCCTGTCGATGAACATCATTTGAATATTCATTTGTATGGTTATCGAATAAAAAAAGCGCCTAATTAGGCGCTTTTTTTGTAGCTGTTAGACTGTATTGACCGCTTATTTAAACATCATCATACACATCAAAACGGCTATCAGCCCTCGTTAGCAACGGATATACCTGACACCCGCCATCCCATAGCGACAACATTGGAAGATCCCAGCCAATACCACACCAGACTTCGTATATACCACGCGTACTAACGCTTGATTAATGCCCAGCAGCACCGTTATTAGAGGCACAATCAGCCAGGTTAGTTGCTCCTGGTAATGTTGCCACACACAACTGAACCAGATAGTTATCTGGGGCCAGCTCAGCCTGAGTTTGGGTCACAACCGGAGTTTGATCCGCAGCAACCGCTACCCCAGCCGCCAAAGACATAATCATTAATACACCTGCAGCAAGTGCTTTCATATCAACTCTCCTCATAATGTCTCACGATGAGAACGGGATGTGTCACTAATAAAGCTAAGCCCACAAGATGATTTTTGCCGCATTTTTATCTGCAAAAAATAACAAAGTGGCATTGATAACGCGAAATAAGTCACACACAGAAATTCAGCCATGAGTGATAAAAACTTTAAGATCAGACTGTTAGATTGAATTAGAAAAAATCTGCTGCGGGCTTTATGGCGAAGAGTGATATATAAATAAAAAGACAGACTAATAAAAAAACCGCCCGAAGGCGGTTTTTTTGATTCCAGTAATCAAGGCTGCTCTTAGAAGAAAGACAGCGGCATGATGACTTGGAATTTAACATCATGCTCTGATGCAAATACGTTAGGCAGTTCAGTCCAACCGCTTGCTTCTTTACCACCATTAGGAATATTGTTGTTGTAATTGGTGTAATGCAGCTTGAACAGAGTACCTTTTGCAAGGCCTTCTTGAACGGTATACATCACATCAAAGTTAACAGCCCACTCAGTATCCGCGCCATTGGATGCTTTAGTTCCGTCACCTTTTTCCATATCCCAACCGTAAGCACCGGATACACCAACAGCCCAACCTGGAGCCCCCATCAGATCATCCAGCTTACGCTGCACACCCAAGAACAATGCTTTTTCGTTGTTAGCGTTCCAGTCAGAGCGAGAATCCCACCAAATTTCGTTAGCCCCCTGAGAGTTACCATAGCCACGAGTCAGACGCGGCAGATAGTTACCTTCAGAGCCTTCAGCTTTAGTGAAGAGTGCTTCTGCACGGAAATCGTATAGATCATAGTTCAGAGATGCAGTCAACGCCTGTTGCCAAGCTAAGCCATCATAGGTTTCAAGGTCAACTAGCACACCTTTGTCGTTTGGACCTTTGTATGTCTCAGTTTTAGAACCGTAAAATTGATAGCTAGTATTCAAACCACCCAGTACATCAAACTTGTAAGCAACCTTAGCAAAATAACTATCCATGTAGTTATCTGACTGACCAAAACCAGCCGTCAAGCCTAAGCCATTTTCAAAGGTATAACGCGCTGCAATCGCATAGATGTAATCGATGGTATTCTCTGCTGCAAATGGAGTCGCCCATGGTTTAGCGCGAGAGAACTTCTGAGTATCGCGGAACCAAGGTGCCTTATATTCTGTAGCGTAGGCCCCCGTTACATACAAACCACCGTAATTTACCTCAGCCTGACCACCTAAGTAAGTACCTGGCTGATAAGACCAGTTAACACCAATCAGACCTGGCACATACAGTTGAGTTAAACCACCTTTGGCAGTTAGTACACCATCAAAAGCTTTAAATTTCAGAGCCGCCGTACTCAAGCTTGCGCCTTTGTGCGGCTGACCATCTTTAAAGTTGCTGCCCCATTTGTTACCCGCAAATGAGAACTCATTCTCTTGGTCAACGCCTGTACCGCCTTGGGTCAAGTCATAAGCGTAAAAACCACCCAAATCTAACCCAATAAAATCCCATGCATAGCCAGAATTAAAGTTTAATGCTGCCTGAATGGTCGAATGAGCTAAGTTATGACTATATGGACCATCACTGGAGCCAGGAGGCAGTAAGCGGCGATCACGATCACGCTGCATGTAGAACAGGCCACCGGTCAGCTTGGAATCATCAACAAACTTTTCATAGCTGGCAGCATACCCTGGGCCTTCAGCATCCTGCTGTGCCATAACTGAACCTGATGCTAAAGCACCAAATACAGCTAAAGACAGTGCTGCAACTTTAAACTGCTTCGCTTCCATTACGAACTCCTATTTATTGGATATTTTATCCGTTCTCTAGTCAGTACTTGACGCCACCGCTAACCAGAGCTCTCCCAAAGAAAAATTTTTCCGAAATCCCATACGGGTAAACGTGCAATGCCTTCATCTATCCGTATGAGAGGCAGTAGGTACATAACAAGAGTACTTTTGCAGCGCAAAACATCAACGGGTATTTGGGTGATTTTTATAAATTTATGACAGAGTGCAAAAATTTATTAGGGCATGCGGGGAACTATTTAAAATAGGCAGGTTCAAATGCGAAGCAGATCAATGAATTACGATTAAATCATTAAAAAACAGTAAGTTATTAAATTACCCTATCCAATATAAAGCGTGCCGAGTTCATAACTTGCGTTATTAGCACGCTTATTTATATGATTCACATCGCAGTTATTTGTTATAAAAATGCGTCTTTTATGATCTTGTTCCCAATATTAAACCCGCAGCCAATCACTGACTGCGGGACTTAATTTGCGGCAAAAACATTAATTCGCAAATTGGGATAAAAACTCATCTTCAGTGAGAATGGTGATCCCTAACGACTGTGCTTTGGTTAACTTTGAGCCCGCCGCCTCACCTGCGATCAGAAAATCGGTTTTCGCTGATACGCTACCTGTTACTTTACCGCCCATGGCTTGAATCCGACTTTTCGCCTCGTCGCGGCTCATTTGCGTCAAGGTTCCGGTCAACACCACCGTTTTACCACTGAAAAGTGACTCAACGGCGACTTGCGGTTTAATGGCATCCGGCCAGTTCACGCCCAAAACCAACAAATCCTCAATCACGCTGGCATTATGTGGCTCACGCAGGAAATGATAGATATGGGTTGCCACCACCGTACCTACGTCAGGTACCGCTTGTAGGTGTTCAATATCGGCTGCGCGCAGGGCATCGAGCGTTGTAAAGTGATCGGCTAGGTTTGCGGCAGTCGCCTCGCCCACCTCACGGATACCAAGGGCATACAGAAAACGAGCGAACGTCGTCTGCTTAGCATGATTAATGGCGTTGAGTAGCTTTTGCGCCGACTTCGGCCCCATGCGCTCCAAGCGCGTCAGCTCGGCTAAAGATAGACGGAATAAATCAGCCGGCGTATGTACCAACTCACGTTCAACGAGCTGATCGACAATTTTCTCGCCCATCCCTTCGATATCCAGTGCTCGGCGTGACGCAAAATGGCGCAGAGCCTCTTTGCGCTGCGCCGGACAAATCAGGCCGCCGCTGCAGCGAGCAACCGCCTCGCCTTCAATACGCTCGACAGCTGACTGGCACACAGGGCATTGAGATGGGAATGTCACTGCGAGCACCTGCTCTGGGCGCCGCTCCAGCACCACGCTAGCAATTTTAGGGATCACATCACCGGCGCGGCGGATCACCACATAATCGCCAATCATTAAGCCTAGACGAGTAATCTCATCGGCGTTGTGCAAGGTGGCATTACTGACCGTCACACCGCCGACAAACACCGGATCAAGCTTAGCCACTGGGGTGATTGCGCCGGTACGCCCGACCTGAAACTCGACATCGCGCACCTGCGTGATCTCTTCTTGTGCGGGGAATTTGATGGCAATCGCCCAACGTGGCGCGCGAGCTACAAAGCCCAATTGATCTTGCAAGGCTAACGCATCAACCTTGATCACAACGCCATCAATATCAAAATTCAGCTGGTCGCGTTTGGCCTGAATCGCGTGGTAATAATCAATCACCGCTTCACCGCCGGTGACTTGACGCACTTCTTGGCTGACTGGGACCCCTAAAGCTTGTAGATATTGCAAACGTGCAACGTGGCTGTCCGGCAGCGTAGCGCCCTCAACAACACCCAAACCATAGGCATTGAAGGCTAATGGCCGTTGCGCGGTAATATTGCTGTCTAACTGACGCAGTGAGCCGGCAGCAGCATTACGCGGGTTAGCAAAGGTTTTGTCTCCGCGGCGCTGAGCCTGCTCGTTTAAGCGCTCAAATCCGTCACGGGTCATAAACACTTCGCCACGCACTTCCAGACGCGGTGGATAATCGCCACTTAAGCGTAAAGGCACATTGCGGATGGTGCGTACGTTGGCAGTAATATCTTCACCGGTAGTGCCATCGCCTCGAGTCGCAGCTTGGGTCAATACGCCGTCAACATACAAAATACTGACCGCGAGCCCATCGAGCTTCGGCTCACAAGAATAGGTCAGCGCGGTGGCATCGCCTAAACGATCGGTAACCCGCTTTTGAAATGCCAAAAAGTCTTCGGCATTAAAGGCATTATCCAGCGACAACATCGGCACTTCATGCTGCACCTGCGCAAAACCGGTGAGCGCCTTGCCACCAACTCGCTGTGTTGGCGAATCCGCGGTGATGAGCTCAGGATGCGCCTCTTCCAATGCGCGTAATTGCTGCATCAAGCGGTCATATTCCGCATCGGGGACTGACGGCTGATCCAGAACATAGTAAAGGTATTCGTGGTGACGCAGCTCTGCGCGCAATGCCAAAATCTGTTGTGCGGTGGTCTTCGCCATATTCCTGCCCCGTAATGAGAAAAACCCCCGCAGTGCGGGGGTTTTATTCGTTTTAAACCCTGTCAGCCTGATGCATCACGATTTGGTTATGCACAGACCGCTTTAATGCGAACTTTGTATTCTTCGGTCTTTTGCGGCGTCCACATCCGGCGCTCATCATCCAGCACCAGCCCGCCCACATCATCAGCAATACGCTGAGCGGCCTGCAGCATCAATTTAAAGTTCTGACCCGCATCCCCATAAGAAGGGATCTGCATGAACATCGTGACGCCCGGCGTGGTGAAATGGTGCATCTGCGCCACATCAAATGTTCCCGGCTTAACCATGTTGGCCAAACTGAACAGCACTGGGCCATTGCCCATCGGATCCACATGACGGTGGAAAATAGACATTTCACCGTGATGGAAACCCAGTTGCAGCAAGCTATTGAGCAGACGCTCACCATCGATCACCTGACCGTGATGCGCCGAAACGTTCAGTACCAGCACATCGCTGGTTGGCCGCTTTGGCTCCGGTTCTGGCGCTGGCTGCGCCGCGACAGTTTGTACCGGTTGTACCGGCGCTTCTTCAACTGGCGCAATCACCGGCTCCACACGCTCTTGTGGCGCACGTACCGTTACCGATGGCTCAGGGGTTGCGACACGCACCTCCGGCTCACGAGGACGCGCAGCTAACGGATCGTCTGCCTCGTCCATATACGCGGTCTCATCGGCACTGGTGGCAGAGAACGTTGGTTCCTGAGATACCGCAGCACTCGGGGTGACCACGCGCACGGCACCGATGCCGTCATCGTCATATTCACTTTCCGCAGCCGGCGGAGGCGGTGTCTTTTTCAGCCGCTTAACCGGTTTACTCCCGAAGACTGTTGGTTTTTCCTTGCGGCTTGCCCACAATCCATGCAATAACAAGGCAGCGATCGCAATCGCTCCCACCACAATTAAAATCAGACGCAAATCCTGCATCGCTGGTATCTCTTCAGTCCGCTGTTCTGGCTATGCCACACACACTATGCATCATACATAGCTGTTACTGCTGCTAACTTTATGTGTTAGTGCAGCGCTCTTCAAGTACTGAGCAAGATTTCTGGACGGTTAATAAAATTTTATCGTCGTTTTTGTCTAATTAAGCACCATTTTGCCTGACGTATTTGCAACCGTCTCGTTACGCCTCGACGCACTCGCCCTTTCTGACCACCCAGACAGTGTACCCAGCAACTGTATGCCCAATACATCAATACTGACAAGGCGTAGGGGATATTGAGAATCACTGTTCTAAAATCACTCATCTAGAATCACTGACGCACAGTCGCTATGATGCCAATATTCAGGTACAGAGCGGATATCTTAATTTATGCACAAAGCGCTGACACAAAATGGGATGAGCTATTTTCTGCAAGGATGGCGGCTGGCTTTCTTACCCGGGATCCGGCGATATGTGATTTTGCCGCTTCTCGTCAACATCTTGCTGCTGGGCGGCTCGTTTTACGCCCTGATGTTACATCTGGGCAGTTGGATCGATCGCTTACTCAGCCACGTTCCAGAATGGCTGCAATGGCTGAACTATCTGCTGTGGCCATTGGCGGTGATCAGTATCTTGCTGCTGTTCGGTTATTTTTTCAGCACTATCGCTAATATCATTGCGTCCCCATTCAATGGCCTGTTAGCAGAGCAATTGGAAGCCAGACTGACTGGCGAAGAGCCGCCCGTTACCGGCGTGATGACGCTGCTGCGCGACGTGCCTCGTATTTTACGGCGTGAAGTGCGCAAGCTGACCTATTACCTACCCAAAGTGCTGGCGCTACTGCTGCTGTACTTTATTCCCGTGATTGGGCAGACCTTGGCACCAGTGCTGTGGTTTTTACTGACTGCGTGGATGCTGGCCGTGCAATACGCGGACTATCCTTTTGATAACCACAAAGTGCCGTTTGCCACCATGCGCGATGCCCTCAAGCAGCGCCGCCTGACCAGCTTAGGTTTTGGTGCTTTAATCAGCGCATGCACCATGATCCCACTGCTCAATCTGGTGATCATGCCGGTTGCCGTTTGCGGCGCTACGGCCATGTGGGTGGATTGCTACCGGCCAGAGCTCAAAGGTAAGTTTGCCGAATAACTGCGCGTGAGCAGCGCCCTAATAGCAAACCGCAAACGCAAAAATAAAAAGCCCCTTTTGGGGCTTTTTATTTTGTTGATGCCGTTGTTCGCTGGTCGAGCTGCGCAATTATAAGCGGCGCAGCAACAGAGAGCCGGCAGAATAACCGGCGCCAAAAGAGCATAAGATCCCAAGCTCACCGGACTTAAAATCGGCGTGATAACGATGAAACGCAATCACAGAACCGGCTGAACTGGTATTGGCAAATTCGTTCAGGATCAGCGGCGCCTCTTCTGGGGTTGGCTCACGACCCAAAATCTTGCGAGCAATAAATCCATTCATGTTGCTGTTGGCCTGATGCAGCCACAAGCGCTTAAGATTTTCAGCGCGCAAACCTGCGCGGCTGAGTTGATTTTCCAGCAGCGTACACACCAGCGGCAGAACTTCTTTGAAGACTTTGCGCCCTTCCTGCACAAACAATTTATCCCTATCAAACTGGGTTTGTGGATGAGTTCGGTTCAAGAAACCAAAGTTATTGCGAATATTGTTGGAAAATTGCGTTTGCAGCACCCGGTCTACGATCACAAACGCTTGCGTATTATTACTTAGCTCTCGCTGCTCCAGTACTACCGCGGTACAAGCATCCCCAAAGATAAAATGTGAATCCCGATCACAGAAATTAACGTGGCCACTGCAAATTTCAGGATTAATCACCAATGCCCGCGTAGCCATCCCGGACAAAATCGCATCCATTGCCTGACTGATACCAAAAGTTGCCGATGAGCAAGCCACATTCATATCAAAGGCGTAGCCGTGGGTGCCCAGTAGCTGTTGCACTTCAATGGCAATCGCCGGATAAGCGCGCTGTAGGTTGGACGCGGCAACAATCACCAGATCGATATCGTCTGCTTTCAAGGAGGCCTGACGTAGCGCGTCTTGCGCCGCCGCTACCGCCATCTGCGCCATCAAACAAGGTTGATCGTTACTCGGCTCGGCCAACAGCGGCTGCATGATTTCAGGATCCAAAATACCCTGCCGCGTCATCACATAGCGTTGCTGGATCCCGGAGGCTTTCTCGATAAACTCAGCACTCGAAGGTTGCAATGGCTGTATTTGTCCAGCCTGAATTGCTCCGTAGTTTTCCTGATTATAGCGCTCAACATAGCGATTAAACGCGTCCACCAATTCGTCATTACTGATGCGATATGGTGGGGTGTACAGACCTGAGCCGCTGATCACAACTTCCTGCATAACCGGTTCCTCTCGGAGCACATCCTGTTCGACATCGACTACCCCGCAGGCGTCAAGCAGCTCTCATGGCCTACCGTTACGCGCTGCAAAGCATAAAACGTGATCTTAAGATTACGTGTAGGTTAATAAATGTCGAGTAACCGCATGCAAGATTGCGGGGCTGGGCACGGGGAAACCTACTAATTGCAGAAATCACATAAGGATATGACGATTCTTTTCTTTTCATCGTGGCCGGTCAGCGTATGCTGATTCTCAACAGTACTGCATAGCTTCTCTGATCAGTCTGCCAAGGCAGGTTACTCGCGGTTCAGTGCTGGGTTTTGGGGATGAAACTGTTTATAACAAGATAACTGACATACTGAAAACGTTAGCGGAAGGAACAGATTATGAGCAAAATTTTTGCCGACAATTCACAAACCATTGGTCATACCCCGCTGGTACGCCTGAACCGCGTCGGCCCGAGCAATGTGCTGGTCAAAGTGGAATCCCGTAACCCTAGCTTCAGCGTGAAATGCCGGATTGGTGCCAACATGATCTGGGATGCCGAAAAACGCGGCATCCTGACCAAAGACAAAGAGCTGATTGAGCCCACCAGTGGCAATACTGGGATTGCTCTGGCTTATGTCGCCGCTGCACGTGGTTACCGTTTGACCCTGACCATGCCAGAAACCATGAGTCTGGAGCGTCGCAAACTGCTCAAAGCGCTAGGCGCGAACCTGATCCTGACCGAAGGCGCCAAAGGCATGAAAGGCGCGATCACCAAAGCCGAAGAGATTGTGGCGGCCGAGCCAGATCGCTACGTTCTGCTGCAACAATTTAATAACCCAGCCAACCCAGAAATTCATGAAAAAACCACCGGCCCAGAAATCTGGGAAGATACCGATGGTCAAGTGGATGTGTTTGTCGCTGGCGTTGGCACCGGCGGTACCCTGACAGGGGTTAGCCGTTATCTGAAAAACACCCGCGGCAAAGCGGTGATTTCTGTGGCGGTCGAGCCAAAAGACTCACCGGTGATCAGCCAAGCGTTGGCAGGGGAAGAGATCAAACCGGGCCCGCATAAAATTCAAGGCATTGGCGCCGGCTTTATCCCGAAAAACCTGGATTTGAGCCTGATTGACCGCGTGGAGCAAATCACCAACGAAGAAGCTATCTCCACGGCGCGTCGTCTGATGGAAGAAGAAGGCATTTTGGCGGGGATCTCATCCGGTGCCGCCGTGGCCGCCGCCAACAAGCTGGCCGCCCTGCCAGAGTTTGCCGATAAAACCATCGTGGTGATCCTGCCATCGTCTGGTGAGCGCTATCTGAGTACCGCACTCTTTGCCGACATGTTCACTGAAAAAGAAATGCAACAGTAATGCCATTTTACTGAAATGAACAAAAAGGCATCATTTTTGATGCCTTTTTGTGCGCGAGTGCTAACTTCTACCTCTCCTGTTATTGATTTATTGTGCCCTCTCTTGTATTAAACCAATCAATTTTTTTAGTGCGTAAAATTATTCTCCTGACTACAACGTTCCTGTGCAGCATGGATAATCTTATACAATGCTGATTGATGTAGAATGTGAGTGGTTAACAGGGATCAATTTACGTTTCAGTTTCATCGACTATCATTTAATAACAAGACAGGTTGACGTTAGTTGGCGTCGCTAATTAACGGATAATCTTCACTCATTGGGATGACATATTATGTTTGAGAAACAAGTTACTATCACTGCTCCAAATGGTCTGCACACTCGTCCAGCCGCTCAGTTTGTGAAAGAAGCGAAAGAGTTCACCTCTGACATTACTGTCAGCTCCAACGGCAAAAGCGCCAGCGCTAAGAGCCTGTTCAAGCTGCAAACTCTGGGCCTGACTCAGGGCACCGTAGTGACCATCGCAGCAGAAGGTGCGGATGAGAAGAATGCGGTAGAGCACCTGGTTAAGCTGATGGCTGAACTCGAGTAATCTCGGCTGTACTCTTAAGAACGCGTCACTGACACAGATTTTTAGATAGGTAGGGCTATGATTTCAGGCATCTTGGCATCACCGGGTATCGCTTTTGGTAAGGCATTACTGCTGAAAGAAGACGAGATTGTTATCAACCGCGCAACACTGGCCGACTCTGAGTTGGACAACGAAGTTGCCCGTTTCTTAACCGGTCGGACGAAAGCATCTGCCCAATTGGAAGCGATCAAACAAAAAGCAGCCGTGACTCTGGGCGAAGAAAAGGAAGCCATCTTCGAAGGTCACATCATGCTGCTGGAAGATGAAGAGCTAGAGCAGGAAATCATAGCCTACATTAAGGACAACAAAGCTTCTGCAGAAGCGGCGATTTATGCCATTATCGAAGGTCAGGCTCAGGCTCTGGAAGAGCTGGATGATGAGTACCTGAAAGAGCGTGCGGCTGACGTGCGTGACATCGGTAAGCGTTTGCTGAAAAACGTGCTCGGCATGGACATCGTTGATTTGGGTGCCATCAGTGAAGAAGTGATTCTGGTTGCTAACGACCTGACTCCTTCAGAAACTGCGCAGCTGAATCTGGACAAAGTTTTAGGTTTCGTCACCGACATCGGTGGCCGGACATCCCACACCTCTATCATGGCGCGCTCTTTAGAGCTGCCAGCGATCGTGGGTACCAACAATGTAACTCAGCAGGTTAAATCCGGTGACTATCTGGTACTGGATGCGCTGAACAACGCTATCTACATCAACCCGACTGCGGCGCAAATCGAACAGCTGAAAGAGACGCAAATTCGTTACGCCAATGAGAAAGCCGAGCTGGCTAAGCTCAAAGATCTGCCAGCCATGACGCTGGACGGTCATCAGGTTGAAGTGTGCGGTAACATCGGTACCGTACGTGATGTTGATGGTGTTGAGCGTAACGGCGGTGAAGGCGTTGGTCTGTACCGTACCGAATTCCTGTTTATGGATCGCGATGCGCTGCCAACCGAAGAAGAGCAGTTTGCCGCCTACAAAGCGGTTGCCGAAGCAATGGGCAGCCAAGCGGTTATCATCCGTACCATGGACATCGGTGGTGATAAGGACTTGCCTTATCTGAACCTGCCAAAAGAAATGAACCCATTCTTGGGCTGGCGTGCAATTCGTATCTGCTTGGATCGTAGAGAAATCCTGCGTACTCAGCTGCGTGCCATCCTGCGTGCTTCCGCCTTTGGTAAGCTGCGTATCATGTTCCCAATGGTGATTTCCGTGGAAGAAGTTCGCACCCTGCGTGCCGAACTGGATGCCCTGAAACTGGAGCTGACCGCAGAAGGCCATGCGTTTGACGAGAGCATCGAAGTCGGTGTGATGGTTGAAACCCCGGCTGCAGCGGCGATCGCACACCATCTGGCGAAAGAAGTCGATTTCTTCAGTATCGGCACCAACGATTTGACCCAGTACACACTGGCCGTAGATCGGGGTAATGAGCTGATCTCTCACCTCTACAATCCGATGACACCAGCGGTTCTGACCCTGATCAAGCAGGTTATTGATGCCTCGCACAAAGAAGGGAAGTGGACCGGTATGTGTGGCGAGCTGGCCGGCGATGAGCGCGCGGCAGTGCTGCTGCTCGGTATGGGGCTTGATGAGTTCAGCATGAGTGCCATTTCCATTCCGCGCATCAAAAAAGTGATCCGTAACGTGAACTTTGAAGATGCTAAAGCGCTGGCAGAACATGCTTTGGCGCAGCCTACGGCAGCGGATATTATGGAGCTGATTAACAAGTTTCTGGAAGAAAAAGCACTTTGCTGATTGTGCTGAACGTGCAAGTACACTAAGTTAGCACTATCAAGCCGAATAATTACCGATAATTAGGAGAATACTATGGGTCTGTTCGATAAGTTGAAGAAACTGGTTTCCGATGATACCAGCGATGCCGGCAGCATTGAGATTTTTGCGCCGTTGTCAGGTGAAATCGTAAACATCGAAGATGTGCCTGATGTGGTATTTGCTGAGAAAATCGTAGGTGATGGTATTGCCATCAAGCCGGCCGGTAACAAGATGGTTGCACCGGTTGACGGTACTATTGGTAAGATCTTCGAAACCAACCATGCGTTCTCTATCGAATCTGACAGCGGTATTGAGCTGTTCGTACACTTCGGTATTGACACCGTTGAGCTGAAAGGCGAAGGCTTCAAGCGTATCGCTGAAGAAGGCCAGCGCGTGAAGATGGGCGATCCAGTGATTGAATTTGATCTGGCCGTTCTGGAAGCGAAAGCAAAATCTACCCTGACTCCAGTGGTTATCTCCAATATGGATGAAATCAAGGAGATGGTTAAGCTGTCTGGTAACGTAACCGTAGGTGAAACTCCGGTTCTGCGCATTAAAAAGTAATGCGGCCTAACAGCTAAACCAGAAAAGCCATCCCACGGGATGGCTTTTTTTATGGCTGATTTTCATCACGCGACAGCAGGGTCAGAAGCGAACACCGCCTTACAGCAGGTTACCTTCCATCTCCAAAATGGCAGGTGAAAATGCTGCCGTTGGATGTTGCAGGGCAAACAGCAACTTCTGTCCGTTATAAAAGCTCAGCGTATCAGCACGATCGGCTGCCACTTCCAGCCGGTTGACCTGACGCCAGTCAATATCCAGCTGACAGCCGCTATCTCCCACCAGCAGGCGATCGCCTTGCGCGCTGGCAGCCAATTGGCAATGGCCTTGCAGGCGAACCCGCACACCATCCATCATGGCCGAAACGGCCAGCGGGCCGGATTGCATTAACAGCTCAAACAGTTGACGTTGTTTACCGGATTTCAGTTTGGTCACCATATCCCTAGCTCATTGTTATCTTCGGGTTTCAGAGGGTATCTCGCACACTTTCAGTCTGTTTTGTCTGAGAGCTAAACATGACGGGTCGGCAACAAAAAGGCGGCCGACATAAAAAATGCGCGATAACGCGCATTATTCTACCGAAGAGCGGGCTAAAAGTGGAAGAAAACGAAATTCGTTTTCAAAACTCAGCACTGAATCGCTTCACAGTTGCTCAAGACGAGTACGTGACGGGGCAAAATAGTAGCCGCCGGTCACGGCACGGGTGTACTTCAGCAGGCGATCGTACTGGCCATCTTCCATGCCACCAAACATGCTCAGCAATTGCTGCTCAATGTTTCGCAGGGAATGGCAGTAAGCACAGAAGTACAGACCATGTTCATCACTGACTTTGCCATAAGGCAGGCTGTGACGCAGGATTTTCAGCCCCTTGCCCTCTTCTTTCAGATCGACGCGGCTAACGTGTGAGTTGGCAAAGCGTTGCTCTGGCTCTAACTCTTCACTGTCAACCTTAGTACGGCCAATGGTCTTTTCCTGATCCTCTTCGCTTTGTGCATGCCATTTTGGCAAGTTATGCGCGTAGCGCTGCACCAGAATATAGCTGCCGCCCTGATCCGGACCTTCTTCAATCACGCCCACTTGCTGACGAGCCTCATCCCCGTGCGGGTTTTCAGTGCCATCAATAAAGCCGGTCATGTCACGAGCATCCAGATAACGGAAACCGTGCTGCTCATCCGTAACGGTAACACAATCGCCTAAGGCATTGAGAACCGCTTGTGCGAGCGCATAGTTCAGGTCGTGACGCTGAGAGTGAATGTGGATAAACAGATCTTCTTGCGTAGACGGCGCCAAATAAGGCGCTTCGCCCAGCTCAACAAAAGACTTCAGCTCTGGCGCTTCTTCATCCCCTGCCAGTGTGCGCCACAGCGCTTCACCAAAGGCCCAAGTTCCAGACAGCTCGGCTTGTGGATCGCTCTCCGCATACTGCTGCACCATCGCCGGGAACTGCTTGGCAATATCGCGCACCCGGGAAACACCCTGTTCAACATGTAAGACAAGGAACATGGCAAAGCGACTACCCTCCGGTACAATTCCGCTTTGTGCAATGGTCATACTGTTCTCCTGTTTTATTCTGCTTGTCATGCTTGGTATCAGTTAACAATTACGGTGCCGGAGCGGCCTGCCAGATAATCCGTTTTATCTGCCAGTCACGCAATGTTGCATCCGGTGGAAGCAAGGTTTGCGGGCCATCCCATTCACCACTGAAAACGTAACGAATGCGCTGATCTTGTGGCGCTTGGCAAATCACCGCCGAGTCCACCTCGGTTTGTCCGATTTTGCAATTGGCTCCGAGCGCTTTAGGATAGATATCGCTGAACCGGCTACCGACATGGGTTCCCCATTCGGTTTTAATCTCAGGGCTATCGATATCCACTGACGATATCTGACCGTCGGCTTTGCCGTTCACGGTCATCACACGGGCGTCATTTTGTCGCACTTCAGCATACGGCAGCACATCGGCCCCATTGGATTGCATGCCGGTGCGGATCTGAAATCCATCGCCTAATTGGCGGCTGATGGCATCGCGGGTGACGGGGGTATCTGCATCCAAGCCCAGCACGCTGTCGCCGGTCACGGTATCGCTACTGCCAAACCAACTCGTTGGCATCCAATTGCTGACGCCGAGGCTGCTACAGCCAGACAGCAGCAGAGGGAAAACTATCATCCATACAGGACGCTTCATTCGGTACTCCCTGGTAGTGGCCAGCACTGCCAGGATGGCAATGTGGCGCTAACGGATACGCAGTACAGCTATCTTACCAGACAATTATCCTTTTGCGGTTGTCGGTAATATAGGCAGCCATGGCACTGGCTAGTTTGATGCTGAAGAGGAAGAGGTATGCGCCGGAAAGATGAAACAGCAGGCTAAACGACGGCTACGCAGCACATACAGCAGCGCCCATAGCGTCAGCACCGAGAAGGTCGCCGCCGTTAGCGAAAAATCAGCCGGCGCCAAAAGTAGCGTTTTAAGCGATAACAGCAGATCGCCCACCAGCATCACTGGCAACAAACGTCGGCTGCTGCGCCACAAACGTGGCCAATGCTGACGACGCCCGGCCAGCAAAAAGAGCGCTACCGCCGGTAGGCCAATCATCATGCCGAGCCAAAAATCATCGGTTTGCGGATAAAACAATCGCAACAGGCGATCGCCGGTATCGCGCGACGCGCCGGCAATCAAAAACAGCGCCCAAGTTTTGGCTTGCAGCACCAAAATCGTCCAATACCAGAGCGGTAAACGTAGCCAGCCATGCTGGTCATAATCATCCGGCGCGTATAGGCACGGGTCGGCGGTTTTACTCATCCACGCTATCTTCTATCAAGCGCTTGCCTAAGCAGATGGTGTCTTGAATATCGTAGCCAAGCTTTTCATACATGCTGATCACGGCCTGATTTTCTTCGCGTACCAGCAGATGGATTTTCGGGCAGCCACGTGCAATCAGCTTTTTCTCCACCCGATTCACTAGCGCATTGGCAATTCCGCGCCCGCGGTAGTCCGGATGCACCGCCAGATAGTTCACCCAGCCACGATGGCCATCATAACCGCCCATAATGGTGCCAATCACTTCGCCAGCTACTTCGGCCACCAAAAACAGATCCGCACCCGCATGCACTTTGCGTTCAATATCGAGCTCAGGATCGTTCCATGGCCGAACCACATCGCACCGATCCCACAAGGTTAAAACCTCTTCAAAATCACTCTGTCTGAAAACGCGAATTTCCATAACCTTATCCGAACACTCGTTAAGCTGTTTGATTATTATACAATTATCAGCATGACCGAAATGCCATGCAATTCTTATTAGCCGAAAGGGCGTAACTTAGCATAACCACTGAGATCTGCCTCGGTCTGGAGTGCAAAAAAACTTAAAAAAGCCAGCGAACAGCGCGCTCCATCCCACAAAGCGCACCTCCGGCCGCTAATGTGCTCTGCCACACCTTGTCGTACGCCAAACGTAACATGCCAAAAGATCCCCTCGTAAATGCGTTAACGCCCCCAAAAATAGTGGATAAAAATCACGGTAAAGAGGTTAATAGCGAAAAGACGGAAACACAAAGATGAGACCACAAGGGATAAAACAAAGAACAAGAAGAAAGAAGAAGAGAAAACAGAAAAGACAAAACAGCAGTAACCACGAAATCACACCGAAGAGATGCCTATGAGTGGCTCATCACGATGCACCGATAAGCGGTGGTCAGCCATCTTTTCCTTCGGCGGTAGCCGGTTTCCCGCTTGCCGCCGAAGCTGCGCGCTTCACCACGCGCGTACGCTGTGTATCAGCCACACCTGAGGAAATCAGGATTTATCCAGCGCGGCGCAAATCAGCGGCAGGTGCTCCGTGATCCACGGTTGTTGCAGCGGGCCCCAATCCGAGATCTGATAATAGCCATCATTATTGCGCACACCGTCCTGCACAAAGCGAACGTCGACACCCAGACCCGGTAACGCCGCCATGACATCCTGCAAGGTGCGTCGTGGCCAGCCGGTTATCTCCATTAAACAGGGAATATTAGGCCGTTCGGTCACCGCTAACAGATGACATAAATATAAACGACGGGCAAACACAGGGTTTAACGTCATAATGCACTCCCTAGCAAAATTTATATGCTCTATTATTCCACTGCCGTCGCCCCCCTGCGCGGCGAAAATGAATAACTGTGAGCAGCAGGACATTTTGTCTTTGCTTTACCGGCGCTGCTTCACACGGTATAAACGCTGAACCAAAGAAATCCCCATAAAAATAATCACCTAAACGGTAAGCCTTCTCCGCCTTTGCCCCCAAGCAGCAGTGGCAAAAAGAGGCTTCACCGCTAGCCCGTATTGTTACGGGTGACCGACTTTACTGACTAAAAGAGAGCACGCTATGACCACCCTCTTCGGGATCAAAAACTGCGACACCATCAAAAAAGCCCGCCGCTGGCTGGAGCAAAACAACATCCCTTACCAATTTCATGACTACCGCGCCGATGGCGTTTATGCTGCACTACTCGCACCAGCTATCGCGCAGCTCGGTTGGCAGCCCCTGCTCAATACCCGTGGCACCACGTGGCGTGGCTTACCTGAAGAGACCAAGCAGGTCACCACCGAAGAGCAAGCCATCGCCCTGATGGTGTCGCATCCTGCGCTCATCAAACGCCCGTTATTGGCGCACAATGGCCAGTACTGGCTCGGTTTCAAAGAAGCCGATTATCAGCAGGTGTTTTGCCCAGCCAATTAATGGCATAGTGAATGGCATCGTCATACCGCTAACCACCCACGTTTACAGGGAGTGCATCACGTAATGAGTAGTGTTGTTGATTTAAGCTGCGCACTGATCCGCAGCCCGTCGGTCAGCCCGCAGGATGCAGGTTGCCAGACGCTGTTGGCTGAGCGCTTGGCCGCAGCGGGCTTTACGCTGGAGTGGTTACCCTTTGGCGATACCCTGAATTTATGGGCGCGCCGCGGTACAGCCAGCCCGTGCTTTGCCTTTGCCGGCCATACCGATGTGGTCCCTGCAGGGGATACTAATTCGTGGCAGTCAGACCCTTTTACGCCGCAGATCCGCGATGGCATGTTATACGGGCGCGGCGCCGCCGACATGAAAGGCTCACTGGCTGCGATGGTGGTGGCCGCCGAGCGCTTTGTCGCTGCCCATCCCCAACACAGCGGTTCACTGGCGTTCTTGCTAACCTCAGATGAAGAAGCCAGCGCCATCAACGGCACGGTGAAAGTGGTGGAAACCCTGCAACAGCGCCACGAGATGATTGATTATTGTCTGGTGGGGGAGCCATCTAGCACCGAGCGGGTCGGCGATGTGGTTAAAAATGGCCGCCGCGGCTCGATGACCGCTAACTTGTACATTCAGGGTATTCAAGGCCATGTGGCCTACCCGCATCTGGCGGATAACCCGGTGCACAAGGCGTTGCCATTCTTGCAAGCGCTGACCGCTATCGAGTGGGATCAGGGTAATGCCTTTTTCCCACCCACCAGCTTGCAAATTGCCAATATTCAGGCCGGAACCGGCAGTAATAACGTGATCCCTGGCGAGCTGTACGTGCAGTTTAACCTGCGCTTTAGCACTGAGGTTACCGATAACCAAATTCAGCAGCGGGTAGCCGCATTACTGGCCGAGTATGATTTACCGCACCGAATTGACTGGGTGATCTCTGGTCAGCCCTTTTTAACGCCAACAGGCCCTCTGGTGGATGCGGTGTCTGCCGCCATTGCCGAACACACCGGCCAAACCACCCAATTACTGACCACCGGCGGTACCTCCGATGGACGTTTTATCGCCCGCATGGGCACCCAAGTGGTCGAGCTGGGGCCAGTCAATGCCACCATTCACAAAGTCAATGAATGTGTCAGCGTGGACGATCTGGAGCAACTGACGCTGATTTATCAGCGGATTTTGGAGAAAATATTACCATGATGAACTCACTGCCGGCTGCCTGCCTGACCGGAAAAGACCGCGCTCATTTGTCGGCCTTCAATGAACGGCATGCTTTGCACCACGCGGCACTACCGGCGTTTTTGGCTCTCCAACAGGCAGCGGCCCGCAGTGGTTTTAATCTGCAACCGGCCAGCAGTTTTCGCGATTTTTCGCGTCAGCAACTGATCTGGAACAGCAAATACCACGGCCAACGACGCGTACATGACGATGCGGGCAACAATGTCGATGTGCTGCAGCTTGCGCCGTTGGAGCGCTGTCGTAAGATTTTGCGTTGGTCAGCTTTGCCGGGTGCCAGTCGCCATCACTGGGGTACCGAGATTGATGTGTACGATCCTGATGCCCTGCCCGCAGGCACGGCACTCCAACTCGAGCCGTGGGAATATCAGCCGGGCGGCTATTTCAGTGAGTTGTCTGCATGGCTGGATGAGCATTTGGCCCACTATGATTTTTGTCGGCCATTTTTGCATGATCATGGTGGTGTCGCGGCGGAGCCGTGGCATATCAGCTATCATCCAGTGGCCGAAAAACTGGCCGAGCAGCTAACGCCAGCGCTGTTATTAGAGGCTTGGGAGCACGAGGAGATCGCCGGTAGCGATACGTTGCAAGCACATCTACCCGCGTTATTTCGTCGCTATGTGCAAAATCTGCCCAGCATGTAACGGCAAAACCGGCTAGCGCTATCGCACCATCAACGGGTCAGGATAGTCTGCCGAGTCCGCAAGGAGCGCCGCATGGATCTATTGGACAAAGGCTGGTTCATTATCTTTTTAGTGATTGCCTTTATTGGTGGCAATCTGGCGGCGCTGCGCGTCACCGCTAATATGAAATTTCCGCGCGGCAGAGCGCCGACCCAGCGAGATACAGACACGCCAGTAGAGCCCCATACGGACGACAGCGCCGATGCCAGTGATGGCAATACGCCTGACACTTCCCCTGATACATCCAAAGCAGCGCCGTCAGCGCCACCATCCCCCACGGCGGCAAATGTGCCACAACCGACGCTGAGCACAGAACAAAATGTAACCGCAGCGCAACGGGAAAAGGCAGTCAGGAAACAAGATCACAATCATAACAATGACTTGGTATAAGTTCGGGAATACATCACGTTTCTGTCGCGTATGCCCTTCCCCCGCTGGAGAAAACGGCTATTCTTGCAACAATTATTACAACGGATGAGGATCTGCATGACATACCAAGATGAGTATGAAAAAGCGCTCGCCGAATATTCGGAACATCAGGCCGCATGGCCTGTGACGTCTGAAAATGATACACCCGTAGCCGACTGCGAATTTACCTCCGATTCTGGGGCGTAAACCGCAGAGACTCACTTTCCAGCGCACTGCCTCTCCTCCCTAATCTTCTGCAGTGCGCTGACTTTTCTTTTGTCTTTTTTGTCCTTTTGCTTTGTTGACCTTTCGCTTACATTCTATTAATTACAGTCATTATCTGTTTATCCCAGCGGCGAAATACCGCGCGATTGCAAGTAAGCCGCCACTTCCTGCCGACATGCCTGTAACCACGCCTTTTGGCCGTGTAAGCCACATTCCTGCACAATATGCGCCACACTTTGACGTTGTAACAGTCGCCGGCTCAGCAGTGGTAACGGTTCAGGTAAAGCCAGACACAATAAACGCTGTAAAGCCGCCCAACTGGCTTCTATCGGACGATGCGCATAGGCAAAGCCCTGCAGCTCGCACCAATCGGCGCTATCCAGCGACCAATCCACTGATGCGACACTGTGCGCATGAGTTTCTTGCGAGTGCGAAAGCTCATCCAGAGCATACTCTGCCGGCCAATCCATCCAATCGGCCGTCACTTGGTGCGGCCAGCGCCGCGCGAAATCAGCTTGCGCCTGCACTAACAGCTGCTGTCCAGCGCTGGAACAAGGTCGGATCGCCATCGCGGCATAGCAGCCACTGCTCGACTCTTTTTGCGTGCCGATACGCACCAGATGAAAACCGCAGCGCTGCCAAAATGCCCATAACGCCGGAGTAAAACCAAAACTCACCGACACAAAATCCTGTTGCTGCTGCACAGCTGCCGCCCAGACGGTTTCCAGCAATGACGATGCCAACCCCAAACGCCGCCAATCCGGTAACACCGCAATCCGACTCACACGTAGCGAACGCAGCTGGCAGGCGTGCGCGACCCCAGCATGCGCCGCTAAAGACTGCACCAACAAATTACCGCGCGGACGTCGCTCACCACGCCAGATGGCTTGCGCCAGCTCGGCGCTCAATCCGCCCTCCGGCACTAACCAAGCGGCAGCCGGAACCTGTTGTTCTGGCGTTTGCGCTAGCCAGAATTGTTGCTGTGGCGCATCCAGCAAACGGCGTAAATCCAACGGACTGGTGCGGTAATGCGCACCGGTCAGCAAGCCATAAAATCGCTGCAACAACGCAGGCTCAGCGGCTAATTGCGCCGCTTGATAAGGCTGTACCGAGATGCCAGATATGGGGGGTGAAGCTGGCGCGCAATCCACGGGCAAAGAATGTACGGAAGCCGGAGCCAATTGCAGCTCGGCATCGAGCAATAATAAGTCGGCAATGGTGGATTCTAAGGGATCGCCTACGGCCCAACGCACCGGCGCGGACAAACTTAACGCATGCCACGGCGCACCGGATGCTTGCAGCTCGGCGCAAAATTTAAGTAAAAAACCACGTCCGGTGCCTTCATACCCTTGCACGGTAGTCAGCAACAAACAGCGGCGAAAATAGGGTAGCAAGGCACGCAGCTGTGGTGCGGGCAAGGCGGCCGCTTCATCCACAATCAGCCAATCAGCCAGCGGTGCATCAGTTGATACGGCCTGTTGGCAACGCGCCAGCAATGCATCCGGTGCGATAAATTCGGTTTGCTCGCCACTGCGCTGCAGTAGCTGATCGCAAGCAGCGCGTTTCGGCGCCGTCACCCACAACGTCGCTTTCGGATGCACTGCCCCCCAACGCGACGCCAGCATCCCCGCCAAGGTGGATTTTCCCCGTCCGCGATCGGCCGTCAGGCAATAAATGCCCGGCTCGCCGTGCAGCAACTGCTGCAATAAACGCTGCTGATCGGCTGTCGGTTGTCCATTGGGCGCGGACCACCGAGTACTGGCCGCCGCGTGGCGTTTCAAGGAAGAAGGCCGTGTGTTCGCTTCAAACGCAGGCACAGACTCCCCCGATGACCCCTCACGCCACAACAGCGCTGGTGATTGCAGCAAGGTTTGCTGACAATGCCGCACAAAATTAGGCGTTGCAATGGCGCGGGGTTGCTCAGACCAACGTACGCTGTCGCAATCGGGAGTCGTCGGCCATTGCTGCCAATCGGGAACCAAAAGCAGTAACCAACTGCCCGCCGCTAAGGCGCCAGCCACAATGGCGAGTGCCTCGGCATCCAATCCTTGCCGCGCATCAAACAGGGCGTGAGTAAATTCCTGACCAAGCAAGGTGCGCGCGGCGCGAAATGAAATGGCGGGCGTCGCCATGCCAAACGGCAATACACTATCCGCACTCGCCATATTGGGAGTAGGAAGCTCGGGCACCAACTGCAACCAGTCACCGGGCAGCGCATGTAAAAAACGCTGCGCCTGCGCGGCGGTCCATGCTGCACTGCCGCTCAGGCAGCACAGCTGACGATGTCCGCGCTGGCGTAACTCGTCGGTCATCTGTTGCAGTTGAATATCCACGCCGAACCTTTGTTTTGCTGCTATCACACAATAGCGGCATGCTAACAGATCAGCGGCCAAATGGCAGGTTGTCGCCCCTGCGCACATAGAACCGTGCGCAGGGGCGAATATCATGCATGAAGGTCAGTACAGCGTTTAGGCTCGCTGGCGATCATCGCGTTTATGACTATCCGGTTGGCCATTCTCGCGGCGGATCCGCAACTGCACTTGATGGGTTTTACCATCGTCTTGCAATTGAATGCCCGCTTGGGGATTGTCGATACCATCGACCGTCATACCCGTTGCGCTGTGATTATCGACCTGCTCCACCTCGATATGGTATTCGGCGCTATGGTAGCGATAGCGGATCGAAAAGCGATTCCACTCTTCGGGTAAGCAAGGTTCAATCAGTAAGCGCGTGCCACTGCGTTTGATCCCCAGCAATGACTCGCTCATGAGGCGATACATCCAACCGGCCGAGCCGGTGTACCACGTCCAGCCACCACGGCCGGTATGCGGCGCTACTGCGTAAATATCAGCCGCCGCCACATACGGCTCGACTTTGTACTGTGCCACTTGCGCCAAGCTCTTGCCGTGATTAAGTGGATTGAGCATGCGCGTAAGCTCCCACGCCCGCTCTTTATCACCCAACGCGGCAAATGCCATGGCAGACCAAACTGCGGCATGGGTGTACTGCCCACCGTTTTCCCGCACGCCGGGCACATAACCACGGATATAGCCGGGGTTTGGCTCGGCGCGATCAAAGGGCGGATCGAGTAGCTGAATAATGTTTTCCGGCCGTTTTACCAGATGACGGTTTAACGCATGCATGGCTAAGCGGCTGCGCTCCAAAGCTCCCGCCCCCGATAGAACCGACCAACTTTGCGCGATGGCATCAATCCGGCACTCACTATTAATCGCCGCTCCCAGCATGCTGCCGTTATCAAAATAGGCACGTCGATACCACTGACCATCCCAGCCATGTTGCTCCAGATTTTGTTGTAGCGGCTCGGCATATTGATGGCACATCTCAGCGATGGCGGTATCGCCGCAGCGCTCGGCCAACTCGGCAAAACGCAGCAGTACGTCATACAGGAAAAAACCGAGCCAAACACTCTCCCCGCGCCCATGGTTCCCAACCTGATCCATGCCGTCATTCCAGTCTCCCGAGCCCATCAGCGGTAACCCATGTTCACCAAAGCGCAGCCCGTGCATCAAGGCGCGCACCGCATGCTGATACAAGGTTTCACTCTGTCCTGAGGCGTGCATGGCATCGTAGTATGACTCTTCCCCTTCTTTGAGCTCGCGCCCTGCCAGATAGCTAACCGACTCACGCAAGATGCTCAAATCACTGGTGCTATTCACGTAATGACACAGCACATACGGCAACCACAGATAATCATCCGAGCAGCGGGTACGCACGCCTTGTCCGAGCGGAGGATGCCACCAGTGCTGTACATCACCTTCGATAAACTGCCGTGAAGCTGCGGTCAGTAAGTGTTGGCGCAATAAGCTCGGCGCAGCATGCACCAATGCCATGCAATCTTGCAGCTGATCGCGAAAACCAAAGGCGCCGCCCGACTGATAATAGCCACTGCGCGCTTCCACGCGACAAGCTAAGGTTTGGTATAGCAGCCAGCCATTGAGCAGTACATCCAGCTCAGGCTCTGGGGTGCTGACCTGAACTGCGCCCAATGTGTTACGCCAAAACGCATGCACCGCCGCCAAAGCGCGATCGGCCTGCGCTACCATCCCACCGTCATCAGTGCGCCCATGCAACTGTTGCAATAACGCCAGTGCGCGGGTTTCGTCCTCTTCCGCGCCCAGCACAAACACCAGCTCACGCGCTTCCCCACTGAGCAGATGGACATTCACCTGCAGCGCCGCACAAGGATCGCAACTGGCCGGATTGATGCCCGGCAGTCGCTCAGGTGCCTGTTCAGCAGCCAGCCAAAGCGGCGCGCTTTCCTGACCAAGCGGCCCTAAGAACTGCTGGCGGTCATTACAGACACTACGCTCATGCATGCTGACATTAAAAAAGAGTGTTCGCGGATCGCCCGCATGGTTGTATGTGTTGCGCGCCAACAACGCACGACTGCCCGCATCTTGCCAGCTAACCACGTGCAAGGCGGTTTTCTGTTTCAAATCACCGGCAATCCATTCGGCATAGCCGGTGATTTGCAGATGACGACGAGCCGCGGAGCGATTCACCAGCCGCAGCTGCCAGTACTTCACCGGCCGTTCGCGATCGACAAACACCCGCAGACTGCTTTCAATGCCACCTTGTTGATGCTCGAACACGCTATAGCCAAAGCCATGTCGCGTGCGGTATTCCCCCTCTCCCGCGCACGGTTGCGGCGTCGGCGACCACAGATCCCCCCGTTCCATATCACGGATATACAGCGCCTCCCCGCTCCGATCGGTCACCGGATCGTTATGCCACGGCGTCAGGCGATATTCATGCGCATTTTGATACCAGGTGTACGCTTGCCCACTTTCACTGATCACCGAGCCAAAATGAGGGTTCGCCAAGATATTGCTCCACGGCACCGGAGTTTTGCGTTGTCGATCTAGCAATAAAATGTACTCACGCCCATCGCGGCTAAAACCGCCTAAGCCGTTAAAAAACTGCAACTCTTGCTGCGAATAGGTGATATCAGGCTCTGAAGACGCCTCCTGCGACGCGACGCGGTTAGCGCGTCTCGTCATCGACAAGGCCGCCACCGAGGTGATCGGCACCGAAGTGACTGGCGTCACACTGGCCGCGCCCAGCGTAGCGGATGCTCCAATGCCAGAGATAGATGCTGAGCTTCGCGTATCACTTGCCAATTGCTCGGCTAATGAGCCGTGGCGCTCATCCAAAATCACCACTGCCACCGCCTGCAGCAAAGTTTGCTCCTCCGCCGTCAGATTTTGCATCGCACGCAGATAGACGCCGCCAGCGCGATCCACATACTCTGAGGCTCCGGTCGCATTCAGCAGTCCACCGAGGGAAGTTTGCAGCTCTTGGCGATAGCCTGAATGCTCTTGGTTGGCGATCACCAAATCGAAGATAAAACCTTTATGCCTGAGATAGGCATGCGCTTGCAGCAACTGGCGCACCAAACTCTCGCCATCGGCACTTTGAACCTGCACCAGCAAGATTGGATGATCGCCAGAGATCGCCTGTGGCCACAGATCCGATTGCCCACGCCTATTAGCCTGCAAAATGGCCGGTTCAGCGCGCAGACGGGCGTCTGGGTACAAAATACGCCCCGCCAGCTGGTTAAACAGCGCCGCATCCTGATCGTTGATATTGAGTTGATGTAAAAAGACCTGACTGTGAGTCCACGCTAAATGCTCGACCCGATCGGCCAAATGCGGATCGCGGTATTTATGCGCCAACAGCAAACAGCTTTCGCGCTCTGGTGCGACCCCCAGTAGCAAATCTGCGGTAGCGGTGGATTGCGGTGCCAACGTGATACGGCGGCGGATCGCCACTATCGGATCGAGCACCGCGCCATGACTGTTAGTTAACGGTTGCTCCAGCGCCTGCGGATTCGCCGCGCTACGCCCACGGCCAATGAACTTCATGCGGTCAGTTTCATAGCTGATAGCTTCGCTCTCGGCGCCTTGCACATTCAACTGATGGAACAACCACGGATTGCGCTCATGCGCCGTGCGTGCTCGGCGATGGCACAGCAAGGTCTGCAACCCGGCCACAATTTCCGTCTGCATAAAAAGATTGCTGAACGCGGGGTGCAGCTCATCGGTGATCAGCGGTGCCAGCACCACTTCGGCATAAGTGGTAAGCTCCAGTGTCAGTGGATGGTAGCTGTGATTGGTCAGCCGAATTCGGCGCAGCTCCACATCATCTTCTGGAGAGACCACGATTTCGGTTTGTACCGACGCCTGCGGCAAGCACTGGCTAAACTCAGCACGCGACTCAGAAAATATCACCCGATATTCTGCTTCCGCCAGCTCCGGTCGTCGGCCAAATGGCTGGCATGTCACGCTATCCGTACGAGCGCTGTTTACCTCGCGCAGATAACAGAACAACCCATAGCGCTCGGTGGTGGCATCGGTGCGCCAGCGCGTCAACGCCAGCTGATGCCAACGGCTGTAGCCGGCGCCACTTTGGCTAAGCAGCACATGATAACGGGAGTTAGACAGCAACTGGATTTGCGGCTGCGCCAAATCGGCAACGCCAAATTGGCGGCGGACATCCCCCAGCGCAGGGCGCTCCTCCCACACCGGTTCAAATTTCTGCCGCTGCACGTAGACGCTAATGACTTTCGGCATCCGCTCTTGCAGCAACAATTGGGTCGCTTTAAACAACGGCTCCGCACTGAAGCGCTGTGGCATAATCGGCCCCAATAAAGCATGGGACAACGCCAAGAATCCCATCCCTTGATGATGCGCCATATAAGAGCGGATCAGGGCGTGAGTCTCGCCCCGATTCAGGCGCGCCGGCGTAAAATCCAGCGCCTCATAAAAACCAAAACCACCGCGCGCGCCCATACCTTGCAGGCGCTGCAAATTGTGCAGCGCCGCTTGCGGCTCCAGCATCAATGCCATCATAGTGGCGTACGGCGCCACCACGCGGTCTTCCGCTAAGCCGCGCTTAAGCCCTAATCCTGGCACGCCAAACGCGCGATATTGATAGTTAAACTGCGCATCGGTACGGTTATAGCCAGACTCCGAAACGCCCCACGGTAAACCGGTTTGTCGGCCATAATGCATCTGGTGTAGCACCGCATGGTGGCAGGTGGTGCTGATGAGGGTATCTTGGTATGACGGCATCACCAATTGCGGCATCAGGTACTCAAACATCGAGCCGCTCCATGATGCCAGCACCGCGCGCCCGTCTAACACTGTCAGCAAACGGCCCAAATTAAACCAGCTCTTCAAAGGAATTTGCCGCCGCGCAACCGCCAGAAAATAGCTCAGCCGCGCTTCTGATTGCAGCAAATCGTAGTGGCCAAGATCAAACTGGTGTGAGTCTAGGTTATAGCCAACACGCAGTAACTGGCGCGCCGGATCGAACAGAAACTCAAAGTCCATATCCGCTAACGCTTCCAAGTGCTGGGCAAGCAATACGATATCCGCCTGCTGCTGTTGCTGCACCGCGCTGCCCCCTTCCAGCTCACTCACCAGCAACCCAGTTTGTTGCACTAACGCCTGCGACCAGCGCCGAGCCGCAGTACTGGTGTAGGTATCTTGAATATACAAATTGAGCTCAGCGGCCAGCTGCTGCACGCGGGTAAAGTAGGCCAGCGGCGATTGCTCCAACTCCGCATCATTACCGCTCAGAACCTCTTGCAAGCGACCGGTTAATGCCTCAGCCACCGGTGAGGCGCGCTCTCCCAACGCCTGAACCAGAAGCTGCAAAGTATCCATCAATCCCTGCTGCCAACTGAGCCAATTAGGTGACACCTCGCATAGTGCCAATAATCCACGGCGCAAAATCAGCAAATGACCGGCCAGATTGCCGCTGTCGACCGTTGAGATATAGCGAGGATAGAGCGGGCGCAATGTTTGGGTGTCATACCAGTTGTAAAAATGGCCTCGATAACGCCCTAATTGCTCGAGGGTATCTAACGTCTGGCGTGTGCGCGCTAGCAGTTCGCCCCGCGGGATATACCCAAAATCAAACGCCGTCAGGTTGGCCAGTAACGACAACCCAATATTGGTCGGTGATGTGCGATGCGCCACTACCGGATCGGGCACTTCCTGATAATTATCCGGCGGCAAAAAGTGGTCATCTGCACTGACAAAGGTTTCAAAAAAGCCCCAGGTCTCGCGGCTGAGCTGGCGTAAATAGCGCTGCTGCTCGTGGGATAAATTCGCCGGCGTGATCTGCACCGGCTGACTTAGCCTTGCCATCAACCACGGCGTCAGTAACCAACCGGCGGCAATGGCCAACGCTAACCCAAGATTCGCCGGCATGCTGAATGCCACTAACGGCACCAGTAGCAATGCCAGCGACCATGACGGCCACATCTGACGATAAAAATCTGCCGCTAAGCGGGGTGCCTGTTGCTGCTGCGCCTCGGATGTCGTCCACTCCAGCATGCGCCGGTGACTGGCAAACATCCGCCATAATGCAGTGCACGCCGCGCTGAGATGAAACAGCACTTCAAAAGGCAGCAACAGCAGTTGTAATCCTTGCTGACGAATGCGGCGCAACGCCTGAACAACGCTCAAACGGCTGTACTGCCACCACGAGACCTCTTTGGCCACCAGCACCACATCTAAAAGCAGTGCCAGCAGAGCCGGTGATAGCCAAAGCAGCCCGATTATCCACAGCACGCTTACTGGCGTCATCAGCAACAACCCGCCCACCAGCAACATCAACGTGGCTAACGGCGTTAGGCTGCGGCGCAAGTTATCCAACAGTTTCCAGCGCGATAACGCCGATAACGTGTTGTCTTCCCAACTACCGCCTAATGTCAGCACACGTCGGCGCAGCCAAGGTAATAACTGCCAATCACCACGAACCCAACGCCGGCGGCGAGCCACATCGGCTAAATAGTTATCCGGCGATTGTTCAAAGAGCGCAACATCACTGACCAAGCCCGAGCGCGCATAGCACCCTTCCAGCAAATCATGGCTGAGCACCTGATTCTCCGGCCAGCGCCCGCGTAGCACCCGCTCGAAGACCGCCAGATCATAAATGCCTTTGCCGATAAACGAGCCTTCGCCAAACAGATCCTGATACACATCCGATACCGTGCGGGTATAAGGGTCAAGACCGCACTCGGTCGCGCACACGCGCAAATAAGCATTGAGCCCTTGCTCAGGGATTTGCTCGGCAATGCGCGGCTGTAAAATGCCGTAACCGGCCACCACTCGCTGACAAATCGGATCGTAAACCGCCTGATTCAGTGGATGCGCCAAGGTGCCGATCAACTGGGTGGCACTGCCTGGCGGCAGCTGAGTATCGAGATCCAAGGTGATCACGTAGCGAATATTACTCAGTACCGCGCGCCGACCCGCAATCACATCAAAGGCATCCGGATCTTGGCCGAGCAAAAAGGCATTCAGCGCCGCCAGCTTGCCGCGTTTGCGCTCATACCCCATCCAGCAGCCTTCGCGCTCATTCCAGCGCCGCTCGCGGTGGAATAAGAAAAAGATACTGCCGCGACTGTCGCCATTAATGCGTTGATTCAGCGCTTGGATATGTTGGCGTACATGGTTCAGCAGCCCTTCATCTTCCGGCAACGTGGGCTGCGGCGCATCGGTAAAATCGGTCAGCAGCGCAAAGTGCAAATAAGGATCGGGATTGGCCAAATAACGCACTTCCAGTGCCGCCACCGCCGCATCAATTTGCGACGGTGAGCGCAATAACATCGGCACCACCACCAACGAACGATACTCCGGCGGTAAACCATGGGAAAAATCCATTTTCGGCAGATGAGACGGCGTCACGGTGCGCGTTAGCAATTCATTGACCCACTGCACCGCCAGCTGACTGAATGCCAAAAACGCGCAAACCAGCAATAACCCGCTGCTGACCATAGCGAAGGGGCTGCTACCGGCAACCGCCGCGAAAAACGCAGGCATATCGCTAGCCTGAGGCGTCAACATACTGAAGACCAATACGCCCACCGCCAACAATGCAAATCCAGAAACGGCCAGCAAATAAGCCGGCAGTGCATGACGGTGTAAAAACTGCTGACTGCGTCGCGCCAATGAACTGCGAATACCCAGCTCACTGGTTAACTGCGCCTGACCGTCACCAATCAGGTAATAACCAACATGTAAACGCCGGTCCTGACTGTGATAACGCTCTCCGGCTTGCTGGGCTAACTCCACGCAGCGCCTTGCCACCACCGGCTCACTGACACGGGCACGGCGTGCCAAGCGCTCCAATTGGTGGCGATAACGATCGCGCGTCGCAAAGTCCATACGCGCGTACACCGCCGCCGGATCACTGCGCAAAATCTGCTCGCTGACACTCATGGTTTCGACAAACTCCGGCCAGTTCATCTGCTCCAGTGCACGTAAGCTGTTGATGCTGTTACTGACCGACAACTGACTAACCGCCTGCGACTGCGCATGCTGCTGCAGCGCGCTGTCGAGCGTCATTCCTTGTTCACGCAAACGTAGCGCCAACCAATCGGTCACCACCGACAAGCCTGGATCTTTGCCCTGTAAGCGACGCGTCAGCTCAGCCACAAAGCTGGCAGACAAGCACACCGGTGTCTGCGCCAACTCCGCCAAGGCTTGGATCAGCGCATCCGGTGACTGACGACTCACCTGCACCAGACGCTCGGCCCATGTCATCGCCAGCGCAGTGGTGTGTAATTCATCAGTCAGATGGCGAGCTATCCGGCGCAAATTTTCAATCAACGCCAGCCGCAGCATGATGGGCAACGCCCATAACTCGCCCAAATTCAGATCCGATTGCTGCTGATAAGCACCAACAAAACGGCTGAAACTGTCCGCATCCCAATGACCATCGCCGTGTGCGATGGCTTCCAGCGCAATATCATAAACCCGTGGAATACCGTGCTGCGCGGGGTTATTCAGGCGCGGCAAACCGCGACCATACTCTTTCGGCAAATTTTGCCGAATCAGGTAAATTTGCTCTTCAATCAGATAATAGTTATCCAGCAGCCATTCCCCTGCGGGAGTGAGCTTTTGCTGCGTGGTAGATGCTTGCAGCAGCTGACAGCAACGGATCAGGATCTGCTCGTTTTCTGCCAAACGCGGCAATAAGCGCTCAGGGCAACGGCCTCGGCTGAGCTTGTGCGAGCGCGCCAGTACTCGGCCATGACGCTCCATTTGGCCAGCCGTAAATAATTCGGCCCGTAATGGCGCTTCCGCCTGTATACCGGCCACCTCCGGATGCTGCCAGCGCAGTTTGCGCCGTATCACTGAAAAAAGGCTCATACTCACCGTCATCTCCCCTGTTCAGACGGAGACCGCACAACTCCGAAACCGTAAGGCGCACTATGCCTGCACGCGCATAGGCGCGACAGGTCATTGGTAAGCATAGAACACAAATGCTTAATACGATGACCGCATGAGTATTAAGCCTCATGACAAATTGGCAGAACGAAAGCCGAAGGCATGCAAAGCCACAACAAAGGGATAAGAGGCAAGGAATAAGGGATAAGGGATAAGGGATAAGGGATAAGAGCAAAGCAAAAAAGAAAAGCAGAGCAAAGTCCGCCCTGCGGATAGATATAGCGCTGATTTACTTAGCTGTAAGCAACCCTAGCTAAAACCCTAGCTAAAACTTCAGCCAAGCACATAAAAACAACAGGGAGCCAGACGGCTCCCTGCTTATTGCCGGATAACACGCATTCGTGCTTAGGCATTGTTTTTCCACTCTCGGTTTACATCACGCCTACACGGATACGGACACGGCCTCGACCGACTTAACACGAATAGATTAGACGTAAACGTTTGCGTGGAAAAACCAAAGAAAATCAGGCCAGTTCGATACCCAGACGCTGCGCCACTTCTTCGTACGCTTCAATCACCCCGCCCAGACCTTGACGGAAACGGTCTTTGTCGAGTTTCTTCAGCGTATCTTTATCCCACAGACGGCAACCATCCGGCGAGAACTCATCACCCAGCACGATTTCACCGTGGAACAGACCGAACTCCAGCTTGTAATCCACCAGAATCAGACCAGCATCGGCAAACAGCGCTTGCAGTACGGCATTGATCTTGAAGCTCAGCTCTTTCATCCGATCCAGTTGTTCATCGGTCACCCAGCCAAAAGAGCGGCAGTGGTACTCGTTGACCATCGGATCATGCAGGGCATCGTTTTTCAGGAACATTTCGAAGGTTGGCGGATTGAGCTCCATCCCTTCTTGTACACCCAGACGACGCACTAAAGAGCCGGCGGCACGGTTACGGATCACACACTCAACCGGTACCATATCCAGTTTTTTCACCAAGGCCTCAGTATCCGACAGCAGGGCTTCCATCTGCGTTGGAATACCGGCTTCGGCCAGTTTGGTCATGATGAAATAGTTAAATTTATTATTCACCATCCCTTTGCGATCCAGCTGCTCAATCCGCTGACCGTCAAAGGCTGAGGTATCATTACGGAACTCCAGCACCAGAAAATCCGGATTCTCTGTGCTGTACACCGTTTTAGCCTTACCACGATACAGCTCAGCTCGCTTCTGCATTTTTCTACTCCATGATTGAGGGGTGTATAAATAAGAAAAGGGGCCGAAGGCCCCTTTGATCCATTACTGGTTTACAGCTTGGCTGTCGAATACCGCCTGCACCGCTGGCAGCAAGGCTTCGAAGCTGCTGTCGGACAACGGCTTACCGTCTGCATCCGTCAGCGCCAAACTGGTACGGTTCCCCAGATCCCCGACTTGCAGCTTGTATTCACTGCGCGACAGTTGTGGATCTTTGGCCGACAGCGCACTCCAGCCGCTGTCTCCGATATTCTTGTAGCTCAAGGTCATTTGACCTTGTGGACGATTACGCTCTTCAACCGTAAAGCCCAGCTTGCTCAGCGTGGCTGGCAAACGCGCCCACACCACATCATAACCGGCACGCACGATATACACCGGTAAACCGGTATTATCCTGACCGGCCTGAACGTTCAGTACCGCGCCTTGCTGCGCCAAACGAGCCGCTTCTTGAGCACGGCTTTGCGCGTCCATGGTGCTCATCAGGTTGTTGAGCAACATCGCGTTATAACGCTGGATCTCGGTGCTTTCGGTGACGCTCTGGCCTTGGCTGTCTTGCAGCTCAGTCAGGCGGCTTTGCAGCACAGTGTTGTAACCTTGGCTTTGAACCTGCAGCTGATAACGGGCACGCATGTTCTGCACTTCATCGCTTTGGGTCCAATTCACCCAATCGGTGGTCAGCGTCATATCAGCGGCTGATTGGCTGGCGATGGTCACTTTTTCTTGCTGCAGAGCACTTAACAGATTGCCCCACAGGGTTTGCGCTGGATATAAGCGCCCTTCCATGATCACTTGTGACAGATTGCCTTCCGATTGCGTGCGGGAGCCGTTTAACAGCGGCATCACCTGCTGCGGAGGACGCACATCCACCTGCTTGCCCACAGGGCCTTGTCCAGCAGATGGGATCGCATAATCATTGGACGCCAGCGGCGCACTGACGCCGGCCGGCCATACCATGGCCGTTTGCGCCGGAGTATTCAGGTAACTGTCGTTACCGTTGACTTCGCGCTTGAAGCGACCGCCATCAGATGAACAGGCCGTCAGCGCCATCACCAGCGATAACCCTAACACGCTCTTTACGGACAGCGTGTTTTTCAGCACCGCAGTGCCTTTCAACGAGTGAGACATTCCTACTCCCAACAATTAGAGCAAACCAGCTGCAAGCAACGCTTTCTCGACACGGGGTTTAGCCGTCTCGCTCAGCGGTAACAAAGGTAGACGCAGCATGTCGTGGCTGATAAGCCCCAGACGATGACACGCCCACTTCACCGGAATCGGGTTTGATTCGGCAAATAAATCCACATGCAGCGGCATCAGTGTTGCGTTAATTTCTTCTGCAGCTTGCCACTCACCAGCCAGTGCCAAACGGCACATCCGGCTCATCGCTTCAGCTGCTACGTTTGCGGTGACCGAAATCACTCCGCGTCCGCCTTGCTGCATAAAGTCCAGCGCAGACGCATCATCGCCGCTTAACAGGGTAAAGTCTGGCCCTGTTAACGCATGAATTTTTTGTACTCGGCTAATATCGCCGGTGGCTTCTTTCAGCGCCACAATATTAGGCACTTGCGCCAAACGGCCCACCGTTTCCGGCAGCAGATCGCACCCCGTACGGCCCGGCACATTATAAAGAATTTGCGGTAAATCGGTATGCGCGGCAATCGCCGAATAGTGACGGAACAAGCCTTCTTGGGTCGGCTTATTGTAATAAGGCGTTACGCTCAGGCAACCCACCACGCCGGTATCGTTGAACATTTTGGTCAACGTGATCGCCTCAGCAGTGGCATTGGCACCGGTACCGGCAATCACAGGGATGCGGCCATCTGCGAACTCAAGGGTTTTCAGGACAACCTTGATGTGTTCTTCCACACTGAGCGTTGCCGACTCACCGGTGGTCCCCATGGCAACGATGGCATCAGTCCCACCGGCTACATGATACTCCACCAATTTTTTCAGGCTTGCATAATCAACTTCTCCGGCCTGATCCATCGGCGTAACTAGCGCAACAATGCTTCCTGAAAACATCTGATTATCTCCCTTGAATTTTGACTAATCATGGTACTTTTTACCGGACGATAAATGCAAGCTACACAATGCAGATACGGCTCAGTTTTGCTCACCGGAAACAAAATATTTTGTGCTACCATGCAAGCATCCATGCTTTCGGAGATATCAGGGTGCAACAGCCGCAAGCTCATTATCTGGTTCTGACCGCGGTCGGAACAAACCGTCCGGGGATCGTTAACACCATCACCCGTCACGTCAGCAGTTGCGATTGCAACATCGAAGACAGCCGTTTAGCCCTGCTCGGGGGCGAGTTCACCTTCATCATGTTGCTGTCCGGCAGTTGGAATGCCATCGCCCGCATCGAGTCCACTCTGCCAGTCACCGCCGCCGAATTAAACCTGATGATCGTCATGAAGCGCACGGTATGCGAGCCCAAAGCGCCGTACCCGGCGATGGTTTGGGTGCAGGTGGATGTGGATGACTCCCCGCACATCATCGAAAAATTTACCGACTTTTTTGCCTCGCGCAATTTGGATATTGCCGAGCTGGCCTCGAAGACCTTAGCACGGCCCGGACAAGTTCCTTTGCTCAGCATTCAGATTGCGGCCCACTGCCAAAACTGTGCGCTAGAACAACATTCAGTGATTGATGATTTCCACGCTTTGTGTCAGAAATTGGGCGCACAGGGCAATATCAATGTTGCGGTTCACAGCCAGCCTGAGCAGCCGTAACCGGATACTGCCATAACAATGACCAGAATCTGAACACGCAAGGACTTACCGCTTATGCAAACGCTAAAGGCCGGAGACAAAGCTCCGCAATTTACGCTGCTCGATCAAGACGGCGAAGAGATCAGTCTGAGCGACTATCTGGGCAGCAAAGTGCTGGTCTATTTTTACCCGAAAGCCATGACGCCGGGTTGTACCGTACAGGCCTGTGGCTTACGGGATAGCCAGCCTGATCTGAAACAGTTTGGCGTCGATGTTCTGGGGATCAGCACCGATAAGCCTGAAAAACTGTCGCGCTTTGCCGAAAAAGAGATGCTTAACTTCACCCTGCTGTCTGACGAAAACCATCAGGTGGCCGAACAGTTCGGCGTCTGGGGTGAGAAGAAATTCATGGGCAAAGTGTACGATGGCATCCATCGCATCAGCTTCCTGATTGATGAGCAAGGCACCGTGCAGCACGTCTTTGATAGCTTTAAGACCAAAGACCACCACGAAGTAGTGCTCAACTACCTGCGTAGCCTGTAAGCGCCGCGCTTGGCTGTACACGCCAGCAAACACCAGACAGCAAAAAGGACGGGTTACCCCGTCCTTTTTATTTACTCTTCGATTTTTGCTTTTGGTATCGCCATAAAAACAGCAAATGATTCACGCCGTTTCCATCGGTGGCTCTTCCGGCGCTGGCCAGACATTGATCACCGCCTTGACTAAGGTCGCCAGAGGGATGGCAAAAAAGACGCCCCAGAATCCCCACAGCCCACCAAAAACCAGCACCGACACAATAATCACCAACGGATGCAAATTCACCGCTTCCGAGAACAATACCGGCACCAGCAAGTTACCATCCAGCGCCTGAATAATCAGGTAGGCAGTGAGCAGATACCAGAATTCCGGCGAAATGCCCCACTGAAACAGCGCCACCAGCGCGACCGGAATGGTCACCAACGCCGCCCCGATATACGGGATCAACACCGACAGCCCCACTAATACCGCCAACAACAGCGGATAGTTCAGGCCAAAGGCGATAAACGTCAGGTACGAGGTCACCCCAACCACCAAAATTTCAATCACCTTACCGCGAATGTAGTTGGTGATTTGCTGGTTCATCTCCAGCCACACTTTACCAACCAGATGGCGATTTTTCGGCAGCACCCGCGATACGGCGCGAAACATCTGCTGTTTATCCTTGAGCAGGAAAAACACCATCAGCGGCACCAGCACCAGATACACCGCCAGCGCCACCAAGCTCACCAGTGACGCCAAGGATAACTTGAGCACCGATTCGCCCATGGCCAGAAACTTATCGCGCAAACTCGAGGTTAAGGTATCGAGCATGCTGTAATCGATATAATCCGGGTAATGCTCTGGCAAGGACGCGACAAAATTGTGGAATTGATTGAGCATGGTCGGGATATCACGTGCCAAATTAGCACACTGCTGCCAAAGGCTTGGCACCAACACCAGCACCGACAGCAGCATCAAACCAACAAACGCCGACATCACCAGCACCACACTCAGCGTACGCGGCATCCCGTAATGGGTCAGACGGCCGACCGGCCACTCCAACAGATACGCCAGCACAATCGCAGCCAGCAGCGGAGTGATCAAACTACTGAAAAAATAAAGGGTTCCGGCACCAATCAACAGCAGCAATGCCAGACTGACCGCCTGCGGATCGGAAAAGCGCTGGCGGTACCAGCGCAACAACATCGCCAACATTAACTTACAACTCCTTGGCTATCAGAAGGCCGACGGTTCAATTGCACCCGCCAGCGTGATAACGCCTGTTCATGCTCATGGGATACACACCATCCCTGCGCCAGTGCCAGACGGAGCAAATCACGCAGCTCCGCCGAACCGGAAAGATAAAAAACCACCATTGCGGCATCAGGATACATGCGTAACGTTTTTTTCGCCTGCAATAACAGTTGCGGACAGCGTAACGCACTCAAATCAATTTGAATCATTTCCATAACATCTTGGCACCGGTGTAAGATGTCTGTCTATTGTAAAGGAGTGTCCCTGCGGGCAGAAGAACTTCTCCGGCAAAGCAGGGTCGAAGTTTACTTACGGCGTCGTTAGATTAAGGATAATACAGAGATCCATGGCATATCGATTTTCGCACTCTGCGATTGCCGGCTTGCTGACCGGCATTTTGCTTACCAGCAGCCTGCCCGTTCAAGCGGCGCTGGATTTACGTTTGCCGGAAAGCAGTCCGGATGCTGCGCTCGACCGCGATTTGCCGGATATCGGCACTGCTGGCGGCAGCGTACTCAGTATTAATCAGGAAAAAGAGTTGGGGGATTTTTACCTGCGCCAAATGCGCGGTAAAGCGCCGTTGATCTCCGATCCGCTGCTCGATGCCTATATCACCGGTCTAGGCCAACGTCTGGTACGGCATGCCGATTCGGTACAAACACCGTTCAATTTCCTGCTGATCCGCAACAATAATCTCAACGCCTTCGCCTTTTTTGGCGGCAACGTCGTGCTGCACTCCGGCTTGATCCTGACCGCCGATAACGAAAGTGAGCTGGCCTCGGTCATTGCACACGAAATCTCACACGTTACCCAGCGCCATCTGGCGCGCGCGATGGAAGAGCAACAGCGCTCTGCCCCGCTCACTTGGGCGGCAACCATCGGCTCGATATTGCTGACCATGGCAAACCCACAAATGGGGATGGCGGCGCTCAGCAGTACCTTGGCCGGTACGCAGCAAAATATGATTTCGTTTACCCAAAGCAACGAGCAAGAAGCGGATCGGATCGGGATTACCTTATTGTCGCGTGCGGGCTTCGATCCGCAAGGTTCACCGTCATTTTTGGAAAAGCTGGCCGCGCAGTATCGTTACGCCTCTAAGCCACCCGAAATTTTGCTGACACACCCGTTACCAGAAAGCCGTTTAGCCGAAGCGCAAACTCGCGCTAATCGCCTGCCACAACGGCATCCAAGCGGTTCGCTGGAGTTCCAGTTAGCCAAAATCCGTTTACTCGGAATGTACGGCAGCGGTGAAAATACGCTGTCTAGCGCCACACTGAATCAGATGAGCGCGCAAGGTAATGCGTTAGAAAAACAAGCGGCGCAGTACGGTAAAGCCTTACTGGCTTATCAAAACCGCCAGTACGCGCAAGCACGCACCGAGTTACAACCGTTACTGACGCAGAGCCCGAAAAATCAGTGGTATATCGATCTGATGACCGACATTGATATCGGCCAGAATCGTGGTGCCGATGCAGTACGCCGCTTGCAACAGGCGCTGCAAAGCCAGCCCGATAGCCGCGTCTTACAGCTCAACTTGGCCAACGCCTATTACAAAGCCGGTCAATCCCAAGAAGCAATCAAGCGCTTGGAGCGCTATACCTTCGCCAATCCAAATGACCTCAATGGTTGGGGACTGTCAGCCGAAGTGTATGCCGCGCTCGGCCAACGTGATGCCGAATTGGCCGCCCGCGCCGAAAACAGCGCACTGCAAGGCAATTTCGACGAAGCAATCACCTTGCTGACTAACGCCAGCCAGCTGGTGAAGGTCAATAGCCTCAAGCAAGCACGCTATGATGCGCGCATCGATCAGCTGCGCCAGCTACAAAATCGCTACAGTAAATTTAAATCCTAAGATAACAACAAAAATCGCGCTCGCCATAATAACGAAAAAGGAAACATCGCTAATCATGCTGACCATTTATCACAACCCACGTTGCTCCAAAAGCCGAGAAACCTTAAGTCTGCTCGAAGAGCGTGGCCTGCAACCTGATGTGGTGCTGTACCTGCAAACACCACCCGATAAAGCCACCTTACAAGCGCTGATCCAACAGCTCGGCCTCGCCTCGGCACGCGATTTGATGCGACACAAAGAGAGCGAATATCTCGAGTTGGGTTTAGATAATCCGGCGCTGAGCGAAGATCAATTGCTGGATGCCATGCTAACTCACCCACGGTTAATCGAGCGGCCAATTGTGGTCAATAACGGCCAAGCGCGTATCGGCCGTCCGCCGCAACAGGTTCTGGATATCCTCTGATGTCGGCGGTATTGGTACTGTATTACTCACGCCATGGGGCCACGCGCCGTCTGGCACAGCAGATTGCGCGCGGCGTCCAAGCCGAAGGTCTGCCCGTTTGGCTGCGCACCGTGCCCGAGTGGGGAGAAAGTACCGCCCATGCCGCCGAACATCCCGATGACGATCCGCGCGTTAGCGCGCATGAGCTCGAACACTGCATGGGGCTCGCCTTAGGCAGCCCCAGCTATTTTGGCCAAATGGCCGCGCCCATGAAGCACTTTTGGGATAGCACCAGTGCCGACTGGCTCAAAGGCAGCCTGATCGACAAACCGGCCTGTGTGTTTACCTCCTCATCCAGCCAACACGGCGGACAAGAGGCCACTTTACTAGGGTTGATGTTACCGCTGCTGCACCACGGTATGCTGGTGCTCGGCCTGCCTTACAGCGAACCGACGCTGCATCAAACCCAGCAAGGCGGCGCGCCTTATGGTGCAGGGCATACCGGACATCAACCAGGTCTGAGCCCTCATGAGCAGCAACTGGCACGCATTCAAGGGCAGCGACTGGCGCAGGTATGCAAAAAACTGCGTGACAATGCCCCGCCAGCACGCTGATACTGCCACAAAGCGTGCTTTAGCAAATGGACAGACAATTAACAGGATGTTGATGATGGCACAGACCCCGATAACCCCTCCCGCAAGCTATCCACCGCTTGGCACTTATACCCATACCTTGTGGCAAGGTACTCGCCTATTTTGGCTCGGGTTACTGTTATGGCAGGTGGTTTGGCATTTATGGCTTTCACCGCATCCGCACCTACCAGCATGGGCCGTCACGCTAGGCTGGTGTGCGCCGTTACTGTTCCCTTTACGTGGACTGTTTCAAGGGCGGCCGTATACCCATGCGTGGGCTAATTTCGTCCTGATGCTTTATTTTTTACATGCCTTAACGATCATCACTATTGATGAGGGTGAGCGCTGGCTGGGCATTGTCGAGCTGATCCTAACAAGCGGCAGCTTTACCTTAAATCTGCTGTACGCACGTAAACGTGGCCAAGAATTAGGGCTGAAACTGCGCAAACTGAAAGCGGAATAAAACCCCAAGACGGCTACACGCGACTCAGGTACCGCGCGCAATTAGCCTTGATAGGCTATTGAAGAAAGATAACAAGATAAATAGATAGGCAGGCAAGTAGATAAAAAGCGAGAAAACACGAAAAAATCCAACGCGAGAAAACCCAACTCAGAGCGAGAGGATTTCTTTCACAAACGGGATGGTCAGCTTACGCTGCGCCGCTATCGAGGCGTGATCAAGTTTATCTAAGGTATCAAACAAGGTCCGCATATCGCGGCTCAAACGCTTGAGCAGAAAGCGGCCAACATCTTCTGGCATCTCAAAGCCACGCAAACGCGCCCGCGCTTGCAGCGCCTGCAGCTTATCTTCATCCGCCAGCGGATAGAGCTTGTAGATCTGCCCCCAATCCAGACGCGATGCCAGATCCGGTAAGGTCAGGTTGAGTTGACGCGGCGCCTGATCGCCCGCGATCAGCAAACGCGTACGCCCCTGCTCACGGATCCTGTTATACAGGTCAAAAATCGCCAGTTCCCACTCGGGATCGCCCGCGATCAGCTCGATATTATCGATGCAAACCAGTGCCAGATGCTCCATGCCTTCTAGCACATCGGGGCCAAAATACTCGCGTTTATCCAGCGGTACATAACCTACCGCCAGATTATGAGCAGACAGTTCGGCACATGCAGCGTGTAGCAGGTGACTACGTCCCGCGCCTTTACGCGCCCAGAAGTAGAGATATCCGCCACTATCGCCCTGAATCAGGGATTGGATCGCCTCCAGCAATTGCTGGTTTTTACCCGGATAAAAACTGGAAAAGGTTTCATCGTCAGGAAGGTTGATCGGTAGCGACAGCTGAGCCGGTGTATTCAGATCCACTCAAGTCCACTCATTAATATAACTGCCGCTAAGTCTATCATGTTCAGGGCCATGTTAGAACTCACCTAGGGATCGGTTACGATCCCCATTGATATTTTAGCACTTTTCCCTGCGCCGCATTGCCCGCATCCATTTTCAGCGAACCGGCCGCCGCTAACTCTTTTTCCAAATCCGCGCGCGTTCCTTTCATCACCATGTGATATTCCACTTCGCTACCGGCCAGACCAATCATCTGTACATCCGTCGCCGCCGTCAGCGCTTTCAGGCGTTTACTGAGCTGCGTTAGCTGATCAGGCGAGGTTATTCCGGCCACAACCAAGGCGTATTGATTATCAGCCAGCGGCGTAGAGGGGTAACTCATTTGCGGTGAAATCGCGGAGGCCGGCGGCGGCGTGGTACCGCTACGCATCACCGTGCCGGCATAGCCGCTCACACTGCTGGCATCCGGCAGCGCCGATTGCACCTGCATATCTTGCTGCACCAGCTGCGCGGTAGGTAAAACACCATCGGCCGATGCACTACCCGCCACGCTATTAGCTGTGGCACTGGTTGCCGCTGTCGCCGGTACATTCGCGGGTGCCGATCCGCCAGCCACAGATGTCTCTTGTGGGCCGGTAATGGGCACCGCGGTTGTTGGCTCCGCACCCTGCACCGCAGAATCGACAGCCGGTGCAGAGTTAGCCACAGGCTCTGAGCCAGCGTTAATCGCACCGACCGCAGCAGTGCTAGCAGGAGCTATGCTCGCCGAAACAGCACCCGCCACGGCAGTAGCCGGTGTAGCCGCATCGCGCGCTTTTTTCGCGTAGTAATCGGCGACCTGCTCTAGCATCTCGCCAACGGTCTGATCTGGCGCGCCCGGTAAGGTATATTCTTGCGATTGTGGCAGTGAAGTTTGCAGCTTATCTGGCGCAGCATCATACAGATGCCAGGTCAGGCTATCATTGTTCAGTGACGCCACCAGTACCGCATCCGGCTGGTAACGCAAACTGGCGGCAGCAATTGGGTTAATAAAGTTGCCGTACACATCGCTAGCCGACACCGCCATGTTATCTTCCAGATCGCCTAAAGGCAGCAGCAGTGGGATCCCGCGCTCCATGGCGACTTGACGCAGTTGTTCACGTGCAGCGGAATACTCTTGATCGAGCATGATGCGCCGATCGCCTGCGCTGTTGTTACCGCGGTTATCCACCAACCACAGCATGATGGCCGGACGATCATGGTTCCACACCGGTAAGCCTAAGGTTTGCGCCAAATGCTGCACGGCGGCCGGATCAAAACTGACATCGGCGGTTTTTTCGCCGTTTTCATTGCGCGTTTGCGTTTGGGCAATATAACGACCAGCTTGTTGCTGAGCGCTTTGTAGCGCCGGAGAGGCCGGTAATTCACGCAGACCACTGTAGCGGATCAACATATCATCCAGCGCTTCGCTACGCTGAGCATCGGTCAGTTGGGCGCCACTTACCGGCAAGCGCACCAGATAAAAATCATTCACCTCTGCCGCTTGCACGCCGCCCGCCAGTAGCAGGAAAGTCCATGCCACGATGGGTTTAATCCGCATACCTTGTTCCCCTTGGAATTCTCGATTTCGGGTCTAACAACGGGTATCAATGCCCGTATAACTGCCGCTTTTGACCGGTACATTGCCGCAAAAGTGCCGTAACCGCAAAAAATAAAACGCCGCACAAAGGCGGCGTCTGAAGCTGCTCGCAAAAATCTGTCATAGAAATCACACCGGAGCTGCTCCTGTCTACCACATGGCCTCTACTACATGGCCAGTAGCACGTAACAACAACCTGCAATGTGATGTTCTATTAACAAAATCGCTGCGTCAGTGCTGGTTTAACTTATGTTAGCACTGATGATTGAGTACCGATTATTTAGTACCGAAGATCTTATCGCCCGCATCACCCAGACCCGGAATAATGTAGCCTTTTTCGTTCAGGCACTTATCCACGGACGCGCAATACAGCTCGATATCCGGATGCGCTTTTTCCAGCGCCGCGATCCCTTCTGGCGCCGCCACCAGCACCAGCACTTTAATGCTGCTGCAACCGGCTTTTTTCAGCAGGTCGATAGTCGCAATCATCGAGCCACCGGTAGCCAGCATTGGGTCAACCACCAGCGCCATACGCTCTTCGATGTTAGAGACCAGCTTCTGGAAGTAAGGTACCGGCTCCAGAGTCTCTTCATCACGGTACACACCCACAACGCTGATGCGCGCGCTTGGCACGTGCTCCAGCACACCGTCCATCATGCCCAGACCGGCACGCAGGATCGGTACTACGGTAATTTTTTTACCCTTAATTTGCTCAACTTCGACTTTACCGCACCAGCCATCAATGGTAACCTTCTCGGTTTCCAGATCTGCGGTAGCTTCGTAGGTCAGCAAACTGCCCACTTCGGATGCCAGTTCACGGAAACGCTTGGTGCTGATATCAGCCTCACGCATCAGACCCAGTTTGTGCTTCACCAGAGGATGTTTGACCTCAACAACCTTCATAAACCTTCTCCTACACCAGCCCGAAATAAAATCGACAGATTATATACTGGAACTCACCCATTCCGGTAGGCCTTCGCGTGCGTTTGCTCACAAGTTAATCGATTGCGCTTTACTCCTACCCTTTTTTCACCCGCTACGCGCAACACCTCGCAAACGTTTGCCTTCACTGCTAGAATGACGCCGCCGAGTTTAAACCCTGGACTAAACCGCGAGGAATCCCCGTGAGCAACAAGACCTCTTTGAGCTACAAAGATGCTGGTGTAGATATTGATGCAGGTAATGCGCTGGTCGACCGTATTAAAGGCGTCGTCGGCCGTACCCGCCGTCCGGAAGTGATGGGCGGGCTGGGTGGTTTTGGTGCGCTGTGTGCGTTACCGCAAAAATACCGTGAGCCGGTTCTGGTCTCAGGTACCGATGGCGTAGGTACCAAACTGCGTCTGGCGATGGATCTTAAGCGTCACGATACGATCGGTATCGATCTGGTGGCGATGTGCGTCAACGACCTGATCGTTCAGGGTGCCGAGCCACTGTTTTTCCTCGACTACTACGCCACCGGTAAGCTGGATGTCGATACCGCAGCCGCCGTGATCACAGGGATTGCCAAAGGCTGTGAAGAGTCCGGGTGTGCGCTGGTCGGCGGTGAAACCGCTGAGATGCCGGGGATGTACCACGGTGATGATTATGACGTGGCCGGTTTCTGCGTAGGCGTGGTGGAAAAATCCGACATCATTGACGGCAGCAAAGTACAAGCGGGCGATGCCTTGATTGCCCTCGCCTCTAGCGGCCCACACTCCAACGGTTATTCCCTGATCCGTAAAATTTTAGAAGTCAGCGGCCAAGACCCAGAGACTACCGAGCTTGAAGGTCAATCTCTGGCTGATCACCTGCTGGCCCCCACCAAGCTGTATGTGCGCTCGGTACTGGAGCTGATTGCCAACAGTGAAATCCACGCCATTGCACACTTAACCGGTGGCGGTTTCTGGGAAAATATCCCGCGCGTGCTGCCAGAAAATACCCAAGCCATTATCGATGAGAGCAGCTGGCAATGGCCGGCCATCTTCCATTGGCTGCAAACGCAAGGCAATGTATCGACACATGAAATGTACCGCACCTTTAACTGCGGCGTGGGCATGATCATTGCGCTGCCACAGGCGCACGTTGAGTCGGCGTTGAAAATTCTCACCGCAGCAGGTGAAAAAGCGTGGCAAATCGGTATGATCGGGGCATCGACTCCTAACGAACAACAAGTGGTCATCCGTTAATGTCTTCGTCATCTCAAAATATCGTGGTATTAGCTTCAGGCAACGGCTCCAATCTGCAAGCGATTATGGATGCTTGTGCGGCTGGACAAATTCCGGGTCAGGTTGCAGCAGTGATCTGCGATCGCAGCGATGCTTTCGCCCTGGAGCGTGCGCAGGCAGCCGGCATTCCAACGGCAGTACTGCGTCAGCGTGACTTCGCCGACCGTGCCGCTTTCGATGCTGCGCTGGCCGAACAGGTTGACCATTACCAGCCTGCGGTGGTGATTTTGGCCGGTTTCATGCGCGTGCTGAGCGATGCCTTCGTGCAGCGTTTTAGCGGTAAGCTGCTGAACATCCACCCATCCCTGCTGCCAAAATACCCAGGGTTAAATACCCACCAGCGGGCGATTGATGCCGGTGATACCGTGCACGGAGCCAGCATTCACTTCGTGACCGAGCAGCTCGATGGCGGCCCGATCATTTTGCAAGCGCAAGTGCCGATTTTTGATGATGACACTGCCGCCGATGTAGCCCAGCGCGTGCAAGAGCAAGAGCACCGCAGCTATCCATTGGTGATCAAATGGTTCTTGGAAGGCCGTCTGCAATACCAAAATCAGCAAGCGCTGATGGATGGTGAGCCATTGCCAGCCCAAGGCTATGCGGCAGAGTAACTCGGTTCATTACACCGATTACTGAGCACCAGAAAACCCGCTACGGCGGGTTTTTTATTGGCGCGCGGAGACTGAACACCAACCAACATTCACCACTCATCAGATCAATTTGTCAGCGATGGCCCATTTCTGCCTAATCGCATGCGCTACACTGCCACTAGGCAGAGTGAAGTTGTCGCCGTATTCCCCCATTCCCGAATCCAAGGAGTGCGTATGGCCAAGGACAAATTGAGTAAAGCCGTCTACGAGCGCGAATTGCTGGCGCTGCAAACAGAGCTGGTCAGCATGCAAGAGTGGGTCAAAGCCCAAAAGCTCAAAGTGGTGGTGGTGTTTGAAGGACGTGATGGCGCGGGCAAAGGCAGCACCATCAAAGCGATTACCGATAAGCTCAATCCGCGCGTGTGCCGGATTGTGGCGCTGGATAAACCCACTGAACGTGAACGCAGCCAGTGGTACTTCCAGCGTTATGTCGCCCAGTTACCGGCCGGTGGCGAAATCGTGCTGTTTGACCGCAGCTGGTATAACCGCGCAGGCGTTGAACGGGTGATGGGCTTTTGCAGCGATGCCGAATACGAAGAGTTTCTGCGCACCTGCCCCGAATTTGAGCGCATGCTGCAACGGGCGGGGATCATCTTGATTAAATACTGGTTCTCGGTGTCCGATGAAGAGCAGGAAAAACGCTTTTTAGAGCGAATCAATACGCCGCATAAGCGCTGGAAATTCAGCCCGATGGACTTAGAATCGCGCACCCGCTGGGCCGAATACTCGCAGGCCAAAGATCAGATGTTTGAGTTCACCGACACCAAAAACGCCCCTTGGTGGGTGGTCCCCTCAGATGATAAACGCAGTGCGCGCTTAAACTGTATGCGTCATCTGCTCTCGCAAGTGCCGTATGAAAAAATCACCTACGCGCCGGTGGAGTTACCGCCACTGAATAAAAATGGCTATCTGCGTATCCCGTATGAAAGCCAAACGTTGGTGCCTGATTTTTACGGCACTATGAATGGCGAACCGGAACTGCCAGACACTCATGGCAAGTAAAGGCAAGTAAACCATACATCGTCTGTACATAACCTACGCGCTCCAACAACAACGCCGCCGTCCCCGTTGTCCTATCGTAAAATAGGTCAGCCGGAGACAGCGGCGTTATACTGATGCCACGATACTGCGCGTTCGCAGGGATACCCGTTACTGCAGCATCTGCTCCAGATCATCACCGTTTAAGTGACGCACATCCTTTCCTTTCACAAAATAGAAGATGTACTCACAGATGTTCTGGCACCGATCGCCAATCCGCTCAATAGCGCGCGCACACCACATGGCGGTCAGCACGTTAGGAATCGAGCGCGGATCTTCCATCATGTACGTCATCAGCTGACGGATAATCCCTTCGTACTCTTTATCCACCTTGCGATCTTCACGGTAGACACGAATGGCCGCATCAACATCCATGCGAGCAAAGGCATCCAGCACATCGTGCAGCATCTGCACGGTATGACTACCGAGCGACTCCAGACTTACCAGCAGTGGTTGATGCTGATTGGTGAAGTTCTCTAAAGCGGTCTTGGCAATCCGCTCAGCAACGTCGCCAATACGCTCCAGCTCGGCGATGGTTTTGATGATCGCCATCACCAAACGCAAATCACTGGCCGTCGGCTGACGCTTAGCGATGATGCGCACACAGGCTTCATCAATGGAGACTTCCATCATGTTGACCTTGGCATCATCTTGGATCACGCGCCGCGCCAGATTCTCATCACGATCGTGCATCGCACGGATAGCATCTGTCAGTTGTTGCTCCACCAAACCGCCCATGCTCATCACTTGGGTGCGGATGGTTTCCAGTTCAGTATTGAACTGGCCGGAAATGTGTTTATTTAATTGCATATTGTCCATATCAGCACCCATCCATTAACCATAACGACCGGTAATGTAGTCTTCGGTTTTCTTTTTCTTCGGGGTTGTAAACAGGGTATTGGTATCGGAATACTCAATCAGCTCCCCCATGTACATAAACGCCGTCTGATCGGATACGCGGGCTGCCTGTTGCATGTTGTGGGTTACAATCACCACAGTGTACTTGCTCTTCAGCTCGTTGATCAGCTCTTCAATCGTTAATGTTGATATCGGATCCAGTGCCGAGGTCGGTTCATCCAGCAACAGCACTTCCGGCTCGATGGCAATCGCGCGCGCAATCACCAGACGCTGCTGCTGACCGCCAGACAGGCCAAAGGCATTTTCATGCAGACGGTCTTTCACCTCATCCCAAATAGCCGCCCCGCGCAGTGAACGCTCAACCGCTTCATCCAACACCCGGCGATCTTTGATGCCTTGCAGGCGAAGGCCATACACCACGTTTTCGTAGATGGATTTCGGGAACGGGTTCGGGCGCTGGAACACCATCCCGACGCGGCGACGCAGCGCCGCCACATCCACCGATTTGTCATAAATGTTATGACCATGCAGGGCAATCTCACCATCAACGCGGCACGTATCCACCAGATCGTTCATCCGGTTAAAGCAACGCAGCAAGGTCGACTTACCGCACCCTGATGGGCCGATAAACGCCGTTACCTGGCCTTTAGGGATCTTCATGCAAACATTAAATAACGCCTGCTTGTTACCGTAGAATAAATCCAGCTCCTTCACTTCCAGCGCGGTCAGCTCAGGGCTTAAGTTTTCCAGATCCAACACTGGAGAATCAGATACGTTGGCATTCAGTGTAATCATCACGCTTTCCTGTCAATACTGCCTAAACCGGCCGGTTAGATATCCATGGAACGGTATTTTTCACGTAAATGGTTACGGATGCCGATGGCGGTCAGGTTCAGACCGACAATCACAGTAACCAGCAGGAACGAGGTGGCAAACACCAGCGGACGGGCCGCCTCCACGTTCGGGCTCTGGAAGCCCACGTCGTAAATATGAAAGCCCAAGTGCATGAACTTACGATCCAGATGCACATACGGGAAGTTCAGATCCACCGGCAACGTCGGTGCCAGTTTCACTACCCCCACCAGCATCAACGGCGCCGTTTCACCGGCGGCGCGTGCCACCGCCAAAATCAAACCCGTCATAATCGCTGGGCTGGCCATTGGGATCACAATTCGCCACAGGGTTTCGGCTTTGGTCGCACCCAGCGCCAGTGAGCCTTGACGCACCGCACTTGGAATACGTGACAAGCCTTCTTCGGTCGACACAATCACCACCGGCAAGGTCAAAATCGCCAGCGTGATCGCCGCCCACATCACCCCTGGGGTGCCGAACGTTGGCGTTGGCAGCGCTTCTGGGTAGAACAGCTTATCGATGCTGCCGCCCAGCATGTAGACGAAAAAGCCTAAGCCAAATACTCCGTACACAATCGACGGTACACCGGCTAAGTTAATCACCGCGATACGGATAACCTTGGTAATAGCATTCTTACCGGCATATTCGTGCAAGTAGATAGCCGCGACCACCCCGAGCGGCGTCACCAACACCGACATCAGCAGCACCATGAATACGGTACCGAAAATGGCTGGGAACACCCCGCCTTCAGTGTTGGCTTCACGCGGGTCTTCGGTCAGGAACTTCCACACCTGATGGAACCAGTGCCCGACTTTCTGCACGCCGTGCATGTCATTCGGGTAGTAGGCATCCATCACGTTAGACATCGGGATGGTGACCACTTCCCCGCGCATGTCTTTAACCAGCAGCGCATCACGACCGGTTTGCTCGCGCAGACTCATCAGTTGCTGCTCCAACGCCGAATACTGACGGTCAAAACCGGCACGCTCGGCGGCAAACTGCGCTTCATCTTGCTCGGTCAGATTGCCTTGCAGCTGCAGCGCACGCTCACGCATCCGCAGACGCTCTAATCCGTGGTTGATGGCGCCGATATCCACTTTCTGCAAGCGGTCAATCTGCGCATTCAACTCCAGTACCCGCGCCAGACGACGCTGCATTTCGCCTTTCAGATCGGCGGTTTCCAGCGGCTGACCATTTTCGGTCATCCCCTGTAAGAAGCCGTAAAAGTTGCCGTTTTTCGCCCGCTCTAATACCAATACGCCTTCTGGCACTGTGCGCGACTTGATTTCACTTTCCAAGATGGTACGGAAATCAAGGTTCACGAACTCGCGGTTACCGGTTTTCACCAGATAACGCGGCACATCGGCATCGGGGAAGTTATCCAGATTCACGCCGTTGGCAATCAAACGCTCACGCGGCACCATCTCACGGCCATGAATTTCGCCAATCACCCGCTCGATGCCTTGCTCGCTGATCACGCCAAATTGGTATACGGTGTGCGGCCAGAAATACACCAGACCGCGGGCACCAATCAGCAACAACAGCCCCACAACCGCAATCAGACTCAAGGAGACGGCGCCAGCCGTCATCCAGATCCACGGGGTTCCTGATTTAAACCACTTATTCATCACTCTTCCCTTACAGCGAGCTGTACTTGTCACGTAAACGCTGACGGATGTATTCCGCAATGGTGTTGAATACGAACGTAAAGACGAACAACACAAAAGCCGTCAAGAACAAGACCCGGTAATGGGTACTGGCCACTTCGGCCTCTGGCATTTCTACCGCGATGTTGGCCGCCAAGGTACGCAACCCTTGGAAGATGCTCCAATCCAAAATCGGGGTGTTACCGGTCGCCATCAATACGATCATGGTTTCGCCTACCGCACGGCCAAGGCCGATCATCACCGCCGAGAAAATCCCCGGGCTGGCGGTCAGCAATACGACGCGGGTTAAGGTCTGCCATGGTGTGGCGCCCAGTGCCAGTGAGCCGTTGGTCAGGTTACGCGGCACACTGAAAATCGCATCTTCCGCAATCGAGAAGATATTCGGGATAACCGCAAAGCCCATCGCAATCCCCACCACTAAGGCGTTACGCTGGTCAAAGGTGATGCCCAAATCGTTGCTCAGGTAATCGCGAATGTTGCCGCCAAAGAAGGCGTGATCGATCCACGAGCTGGCCGAGAATGAACCGTAGCCCACCAGCAAAATGACCGGCACCAACACCAGTGCATCCCAGCCCTCTTTGGAGCGCAAACGCTCTGGCAGACGGCCCCAAACAAAGGCGGTCAGCAAAATCGACACCGGCAGCAAGACCAAGAAGGTCAGCACCCCAGTGAGGTATTGCTCAAGTACCGGAGCCAGCCACAAACCGGCCAAGAAGCCCAAGATCACGGTAGGCAGCGCGCCCATGATCTCCACGGTCGGTTTAATCGCTTTGCGCATCCCCGGCGACATGAAGTAGGCGGTATAAATTGCGCCGGCCAGAGCCAATGGCACGGCAAACAACATGGCGTAGAAGGCCGCTTTCAAGGTACCAAAGGAGATCGGCACCAAGCTCAGCTTGGACTCAAAATCATCACTGGCGGAGGTGGACTGCCACACATACTGCGGCTCACGATAACCTTCGTACCAGACTTTGTCCCACAAAGCGCTCCAGCTTACTTCTGGGTGCTCGTTGTGTACTTGGTACAACTTCCAGCTGCCATCTTCTTCCAGCAACAAGCCATTAGCACGCGAAGAGATGGTCAACGCATTTGGTTTTTTATCCAGCAGCTTTTCTTGCAGCAGTTTGTTGGCACTGGTGGTGTAGTACAGACCCACATTGCCGTTATCAGACAGGGTGACAAAGCCACGGCGGAAATACTCAGGTTGCAGTTGCACCAATGGGCCGGCATGATTTTCCAGCTCACGTATTTGCGTCAACACCGGGCCTTTACCCTTGTTAACATCAAACCATTGCGTGATGCGGCCATCATCAGTAGCCACCAGCAGTGAACTGCCCCCCGGCATTAAGGCCAGCTTGGTTGGCGTTGCATCTTGGCTTAAGGTCACCACTTCACGCAGCTCAGGCGCATCACCGCGCAAATCAAAGATGTGCAGTTGCTTGCCAGACAGCAGATACAAAAAACGGCCGTTTGGCGTCAGCAGCAGCTCATTAATCTGCTTGGGAATATCCGCGATGGCCTGAACATCACCCTTCCATTCGGTTTCCCCGCTCAGCATATTTTCATCTTCGCTGTAACGGCCAAACAGCAGGCGATGGTCAGCAGTCAGACCCACCAGCTCGGCAGAATCCTCTTGCACACTGACCGCTACACGCACCAACGGCTGCTTTTGGCTATCCAGCAGCAGTGGCGTTTCCCCCAGCGGGTATTTGATTTTTGGCGTGGTATGACGCTGGTTATCCGTCCCGAACAGGGAAGAGAACTGCGGTTGCACCACACTCACCGAACCATCGGCATTGCCCAAAGCATAAATGCCCACACTCGGAATGGTATAACCCACCGAGGTGCTATTGGGGCTGATCTTTTGTTGCAACAGTACCGTGCCCGGAGGCTGAGTACGATCGGCAGCCAGTTGAATATAGGTCAGCTCACCGTCCGTCGTCAGACGGTAACCGGCTTCGCTGCGCTCATCCAGCCCGAGCGCAAGCGCTGGCTTTTGTGTGTTCACGCTCACCTGCTGCTGTTTTTCGACTGAGGCCGATTTAAACAGTGGCAAAATCACGTACAGTAGATAAAAGAAAATCAGCATCAGTGCGACCAGAACCAGCATTCCGCCGCCGGTGACACCATACTTTGCGAGCTTATCTTTTAAGGCTCGGCTTTTGCTTCCCTTTAATGAAAGACTGACTGCATCAACCATGTGTATTCCCATTGACTACATGATGTAGCGAATTGTATGTCGGTTATATTACAGCTATGTGACAAAGATTGTTTATAGACTTAGTTACACTAATATGTTGATATCAGTGAAATATTATATAGTTTTTAGTGATGCCTCACGATTGTTCGTCTGCAGGGAAACATGAGCTTCAGTGGTGTACGACAATCCTGTGACATGGATGATTTAGGGAAACATTATGAGTCTGGAAAAGCTGTATATTGAAAAAGAGCTCAGTTGGCTTTCCTTTAACGAGCGCGTCTTGCAAGAAGCGGCCGACAAAACCAACCCGCTGATTGAGCGCGTGCGTTTTCTAGGGATTTACTCCAACAACCTCGATGAGTTTTACAAAGTGCGCTTTGCCGATGTGAAGCGGCGTATTTTGATTAACGAAGAGCAAGGCACCGAAGCCAGCGCACGGCATCTCCTGAAAAAAATCCAATCACGCGTTCTGCGCATGAATCAGGATTTTGATTCACTGTATAACGAACTGTTACTGGAAATGGCGCGCAATCAGATTTTCCTGATTAACGAGCGCCAATTGGCCGATGGCCAAAAACGCTGGCTGAAAGAGTATTTCCGGCATAATGTTCTGCAGTTCATCACCCCGACCATGCTGTCGTCACAGGTCGATTTGGTGCAGTTTATGCAGGATGACTACACCTACTTGGTGGTCGAGATGCGCAAAGATCAGGACATCCAATATGCCCTGATTGAGATCCCTTCCGATCGCCTGCCGCGCTTTGTCTCTTTGCCGCAAGAAAAACCGCGCCGCCGTAAAACCATCATCTTGCTGGATAACATCATTCGTTTTTGCCTCGATGACATCTTCCGCGGCTTTTTCGAGTACGACTCATTAGCCGCTTACTCGATGAAAATGACGCGCGATGCCGAGTACGACTTGATCAACGAGCTCGAATCCAGCCTGCTGGAGCAAATGTCGTACAGCTTAAAGCAACGTCTGACCGCCGAGCCGGTGCGCTTTGTCTATCAGCGTGATATGCCTGATGAGTTGGTGGACTTCCTGAAAGATAAGCTGGGGATCTCCTCATACGACTCGGTGATCCCGGGCGGACGCTATCACAATTTCAAAGACTTCATCGGTTTTCCGGATGTGGGCAAAGCCTCGCTGGTCAACAAACCGCTGCCGCCGATGGAGCAATCCATTTTCTTGCGTCACGACACCGCCTTTGATGCCATTCGTGAACGCGATGTGCTGCTGTACTACCCGTACCACACCTTCAACCACTTTACGGAGTTTTTGCGGCAGGCCTCTTTTGATCCGAGCGTGGTCTCAATCAAGATCAATATCTATCGGGTCGCGAAAAACTCGCGCATCATCGACTCGATGATCCACGCCGCCAACAACGGTAAAAAAGTGACGGTGGTGGTCGAGCTACAAGCGCGCTTTGACGAAGAGGCCAACATTCACTGGGCCAAGCAGCTGACCGAAGCGGGCGTGCACGTGATTTTCTCCATCCCGGGGCTGAAAATTCACTCCAAACTGTGCCTGATCACCCGCCGAGAAGGGGATAACTACGAGCGCTATGCGCACGTGGGCACCGGTAACTTCCACGAAAAAACCGCTCGTCTGTACACCGACTTCACCTTGCTGACCCGCGATCCGCGCATCACCAATGAAGTACGTCGGGTATTTAACTTTATCGAAAACCCGTACCGTCCGGTGACCTTCGAGCACTTGATCGTGTCGCCACAAAACTCGCGCAAAGTGCTGTATCAGCTTATCGATCAAGAGATCTTGAATGCCCAAAGCGGCCAGACTGCGAAAATCTCGCTCAAGATCAATAATCTGGTCGATAAAGGTCTGATCGATCGGCTGTACGCGGCGTCTAATGCTGGGGTGTCGATTCGCTTGCTGATCCGTGGCATGTGTTCACTGGTGCCGGGCTTGAAGGATGTCAGCGAAAATATTCAGGTCACCAGTATTCTGGACCGTTACCTGGAGCACCCGAGAGTCTATGCTTTTGAAAACGGCGGAGAGCCTTTGGTTTATATCTCTTCTGCCGACTGGATGACCCGGAATATCGACTACCGGATTGAAGTGGGCGCGCCTATCTTCGACCCGCGTCTGAAAAAACAGGTACTGGATATTCTGGATCTGCAATTTAACGATACCGTCAAGGCACGCATCATCGATAAAGAGCTGAGTAACCGCTATGTTCCGCGCGGCAACAAGCGCAAACTGCAGTCACAGATCGCTATCTATGATTACCTCAAAGGTGTCGAACAACGAGAACAGCAGGCGGATAACGATGCCAATCACCTCAATGCCTAATGTTAATGCCAGTAAGCCAAAAGAAATTGCCGCGATCGACTTAGGTTCGAACAGCTTCCACATGGTGGTCGCCCGAATTGTTGATGGCTCACTGCAGATCCTGTCACGTATCAAACAACGGGTGCATATGGCCGATGGGCTAGATGCGGAAAATCACTTAAGCCAAGAAGCGATGGATCGCGGCTTGGCCTGTTTGGCGCTGTTTGCCGAGCGTTTGCAGGGTTTTGATGAGGACAATGTCCGCATCGTGGCGACCCACACTCTGCGCCGCGCCGTCAACGCCGAACAGTTTCTAGACCAAGCAGCGGCTGTGCTGCCCTACCCCATCGAGCTCATCAGCGGGCAAGAAGAGGCGCGTCTGATTTATCTTGGCGTTGCCCATACCCAGTCCGAAACTGGCCGCCGTTTGGTGGTGGATATCGGCGGCGGCTCGACCGAGATGGTGATTGGTGAAGGTTTCGATCCCATTTTCGCCGAAAGCCGTCAGATGGGTTGCGTCAGCTTTGCCCAGCGCTTTTTCCCTGCGGGGAAAATTTCGGCCAGTGCATTTCGCAAGGCCTGCGTCGCCGCGCAGCAAAAAATCGAAAACTTAAGCTGGCAGTACCGTCAGCTGAACTGGGATTTTGCTCTCGGCTCATCAGGCACCATCAAAGCCATCCACGAGGTGATCTTAGCGCTGGGGGAAAAAGATGGTCACATCACCCGTGAGCGTTTGCAGCAGATCACCGATAAAGTGCTGGCCTTTGATGATTTTGCCTCGTTGAAATTGCCGGGTCTGCCGGATGAGCGCCAAGCGGTATTCGTACCGGGACTGGCCATCTTGTGCGGCGTTTTCGATGAGCTGCAAATCAAAGAGATGCGTTTTTCCGATGGCGCCCTGCGTGAAGGGGTCATGTATGAAATGGAAGAGCGCTTTCGCTACGAAGACATTCGGGTGCGCACCGCGCTGAGTCTGGCCGAACGCTATCGCATCGATCGCGAACAAGCCGGTCGGGTGCGGGATACTGCGCTCAACTTGTATCAGCAGTGGCAAGCGGATAACCAAGATGCGGCCAGCCCACGCTTGGAAACGCTGCTCGGTTGGGCGGCATTGCTGCATGAAGTGGGGCTGAGTATCAACGACAGCGGCATTCATCGCCACTCTGCGTATATTTTGCAGCACACCAACTTGCCGGGTTTCAACCAAGAGCAGCAAAACATGCTGGCGACCTTAGTGCGCTTTCAGCGTAAAGCGCTCAAGCTTGACGGTTTGCCTTCGTTTGCCCTGTTCAAGAAAAAGCAGGTGCAAGCACTGATCCGTTTGCTGCGTATGAGCGTGCTGTTTAATAAATTGCGCCAAGCCTCTAATCCACCGGCGTTTATGCGTTTGTATTGCCACGGCCATGACTGGCGCTTGATTCTGCCTGAAGCTTATCTGGCGCAAAATGCGTTGGTGCAAGCCGACTTGGAAATTGAGCAAAATTACCTGCAAGACATCGGCTGGTCACTGACCATCGAAGAAGCCGGTATTCCGGCTGAACACAGTGATGATTAATCACGGCGATAAGCTATTCGGTTAAGGCGCTCGCCTGACAAAAAGTGGCTCACAGCGGGCCACTTTTTTGTCAAAAGCGCGTTATATGGCGAGCTAGGCATGGGCGCCAAGGAATGAATGACAAGGATTTAAGATGGAACGAGTGACACTGGCCGCTGACGGCCCGCAATTTTCCCGCATGGTGATGGGCTACTGGCGTTTGCTGGAATGGAACATGACACCGGCACGACTGGCTGATTTCATCCAGCAACATATCGACCTTGGGATCACCACCACCGATCACGCCGATATCTATGGCGGCTATCAATGCGAAGCGGCGTTTGGCGCGGCGCTGAAACAGGCCCCGCATCTGCGCCAACAGATCGAAATCGTCAGTAAATGTGGAATTGCGCTGACCGCCCGCCCCGAGCACCAGCTCAATCACTACAATACCGAAGCGCGCCATATCATCCAGAGTGCCGAGCAATCGTTGCGTAACTTGCACACCGAGTATCTGGATTTGCTGCTGATCCATCGCCCCGATCCATTAATGGACGCCGATGAAGTGGCCGAGGCGTTCGTCCAGCTGCGAGCCAGTGGCAAGGTGCGCCATGTCGGGGTATCCAACTTCACGCCAGCGCAATTTGCCTTGTTGCAAAGTCGACTGGATTTCCCGCTGGTCACCAATCAGCTGGAGATTTCACCGCTGTACCAAGACCTGTTACTAGACGGTACGCTGGATGATTGCCAGCAGCGTCGCATCGCCCCTATGGCGTGGTCTTGCTTGGGCGGTGGACGCCTGTTCAGCGCGCCGGAATATCAGCCGCTGCGTGACGAGCTGGAAACCATCCGTCAGGAACTGGGCGCCGCCAGTATCGAACAAGTGGTGTACGCGTGGGTCTTGCGCTTGCCAAGCCGGCCGCTGCCGATTATTGGCTCCGGGAAAATCCAGCGCGTCCAACAAGCGGCGGCGGCATTAACCCTGCCGCTGACGCGTCAACAATGGTTCCGTATTCGCAAAGCGGCGCTGGGGTACGATGTGCCTTAATGGCTGGCACTGATACCGCTTTACGCTGCAATGACAGCGCCTCCCGTCACAGCGCCGTTGCAAGTATCGTTTACCCATCGCTTACCAAGGTCGGCAACACGCCGACCTTGTTTCATTCGCACACCTAATTAGCGGTTCTCATTCTCGGTCGGTGATCGCCTCCCGCGGACATATCTACTTAGCGCTAAGTTACATTTTTTGACCTTAAGCCAGATGACAAGCCAGCCTTGCCGACGGCATGCTTTTACTACTTTCCTTAAGCGGTAGGTTCGGACCTTTCATCATGAAAATACTGTTTCATATCGATACCCACGAACGCTGGGGCGTGCTGTTACACCAAATCCACAATACGCTGCGCGATGCGCAAAATCGGGTCGAAGACGTGGATATTCAGGTGGTGGCGGTCAGCACTGGGGTGATTGCGCTGCAACAACCGGTGGCTGAAAACTTAGGTTTTATTGACAACATGCGCGAGCTGTCGCGCCAAGGCGTGCGTTTTTGTGCCTGCCACAATGCGCTTAATGCATTGGCGGTAGCACCTGAGCGACTGACCGACTTTGTACTGGTCGTGCCCGCCGGCATTGTCGCGCTGACCCAAAAGCAGCAACAAGGCTATGCTTATATTCGGGTCTAACCATAATTTGGGCTAGCAACCAGATCGCATAATGACAGGATGCGCGCTATAGGCATCGCGCGCACCTGCCACTCACCACCTATCGATAACCGATGCCGCTCACACAAGCCGACAACCAGTGCCGTGTAGGGCTTGATCAGGGTTGTTGAGTTCAGTCTGGCCACGGTACTCCGCCACGGGTCGCTCGCGCCGCGGCGCGCCGTTGATCCATTTCACAGTTGTTAAATTTCCGCGCCGTCACCGGCTGTCCTACGCGTCAGACAACGTAATATAGGGGCAGCGTAAAATCTTGCCATTTTGGGCATATTCCACAGACTCACGAGGAGAATCGGATGTCCCACGCATTTTATCGCCATCTAGCTAACGAATTAGAGCAAGTCAAAGCCGATGGATTGTATAAACAAGAGCGCGTTATCACGTCTGCCCAACAAGCAGAGATTGAGGTTGGTGGACGCGAAGTGCTGAACTTCTGCGCCAATAACTATCTGGGACTGGCTAACCATCCGGCACTGATTGAAGCGGCCAAACACGGGCTGGATCAGCACGGTTTTGGTATGGCCTCGGTACGTTTTATCTGTGGTACACAAGACCTGCACCATGAGCTGGAACGCAAGATGTCCGCCTTTCTCGGCACCGAAGACACCATCTTGTACTCCTCCTGTTTTGATGCCAACGGCGGCCTGTTTGAAACGCTGCTGGGGGCCGAAGATGCCATCATCTCCGATGCACTGAACCATGCCTCTATCATTGATGGCGTGCGTCTGTCCAAAGCCAAGCGTTACCGCTATGCCAATAACGATATGGCCGCGCTGGAGCAGCAATTGCAGCAAGCCACCGCGGATGGCGCACGCTTTAAGCTGATCGCCACCGATGGCGTTTTTTCCATGGATGGCGTGATTGCCGACCTGAAAACCATCTGCGATCTGGCCGATAAATACGATGCGTTGGTGATGGTGGATGACTCGCACGCCGTGGGCTTTATCGGCGAAAACGGTCGTGGCACTCATGAATATTGTCAGGTGATGGAGCGCGTCGACATCATCACCGGTACGCTGGGCAAAGCGCTCGGCGGCGCATCCGGCGGTTACACCTCGGGCAAAAAAGAGGTGATCGATTGGCTGCGTCAGCGCTCACGCCCGTATCTGTTCTCAAACTCACTGGCGCCAGCAATTGTGTCGGCTTCCATCAAAGTGCTGGAGCTGCTCGAGCAAGGTGGCAGTTTGCGCCAACGCCTGCAAGAAAACAGCCGCTATTTCCGTGAACGCATGAGCGCGGCCGGCTTCACGCTGGCTGGTGCCGATCACGCTATCATCCCAGTCATGTTGGGCGATGCCAAACTGGCTGCAGAAATGGCCAGCCGCATGCTGCAAGAAGGCATTTACGTGGTGGGCTTCTCTTATCCGGTGGTGCCGAAAGGTCAGGCGCGCATTCGCACGCAGATGTCTGCCGCGCACACCCGAGAGCAACTGGATCGCGCCATTGATGCTTTCATCCGCATCGGCCGCGAATTGAACGTGATCTAATGCCAGGTTGAGGCGTGCGCGCCTCGGCCTTTTGCCATCAATGCCAACCTCGGCCAACAACAGTGAAGTCATCAGTATGAAAGCACTTTCCAAATTACATCCCGAAAAAGGGATCTGGATGACCGACGTACCGGCTCCGGAGCTGGGACACAACGATTTACTGATCAAAATCCGCAAAACCGCAATCTGCGGCACCGACATGCACATCTACAACTGGGATGAGTGGTCACAAAAAACCATTCCCGTCCCGATGGTGATCGGCCATGAGTACGTGGGCGAAGTGGTCGCCATCGGTCAAGAGGTGCGCGGGTTTGCCATTGGCGATCGCGTCTCTGGCGAAGGCCACATCACCTGTGGTTATTGCCGCAATTGCCGCGCCGGTCGCACCCACTTATGCCGTAACACCATCGGCGTCGGTGTTAACCGTCAGGGCTGTTTTGCCGAGTATCTGGTGATCCCCGCCTTTAACGCATTCAAACTGCCGGACAACATTCCCGATGATCTGGCGGCAATTTTCGATCCGTTCGGTAATGCGGTGCACACTGCGCTGTCGTTCGATTTGGTCGGTGAGGATGTGTTGATCACGGGCGCTGGCCCAATCGGGATCATGGCGGCGGCCGTTTGTCGGCATGTCGGCGCGCGGCACGTGGTGATCACCGATGTGAATTCGTATCGTCTGGCGCTAGCCGAAAAAATGGGCGCTACGCGCGCCGTGGATGTCAGCAAAGAAAAGCTGGCCGATGTGATGGCCGAGCTCGGCATGACCGAAGGGTTCGATGTGGGGCTGGAGATGTCCGGCGTACCGTCGGCATTTCAAGAGATGCTGCTGCGCATGAACCACGGCGGCAAAATTGCCATGCTGGGCATTCCGCCATCCACCATGGCGATTGACTGGAATCAGGTGATTTTCAAAGGGCTGTTCATCAAAGGTATTTACGGTCGCGAGATGTTCGAAACTTGGTACAAGATGGCCAGCCTGATCCAATCGGGTCTGGATCTAAGCCCAATCATCACTCACCGCTTTGCTATCGATGATTTCCAACAAGGCTTCGATGCCATGGGTTCGGGTCAATCAGGCAAAGTGATCCTGAACTGGGATTAATCGCGTTCAGGCTGGTCATCCTGATTACCTTACCAAACAAAACAGGCCATCCGAAGATGGCCTGTTTTTTTATCCGCATGGGATCTTGGCTGCGAACTTGAGCGCTTATTTCAGGCCCAAAGTGGCCAGATCTTTTTCCAAGACTTTCGCTGGCACCGGAATGTAGCCGTCTTTGGCGACCAGCTCTTGTCCTTGCTTGGACAGAACCATCTTCAAGAACTCTGCTGTCATTGGATCCAGTGGCTTGTTCGGGTGCTTGTTCACGTAGATATACAGGTAACGTGACAGCGGGTACGAGCCATTCACAGCGTTTTCTTCGGTTGGCTCAACATACTTATCCCCCTTCTCTGCCAAAGGCAGGGCGCGCACGCCAGAGGTCTTGTAGCCGATACCGGTGTAACCGATGCTGTTCAGGGACGCGCCCACTGACTGCACGACCGATGCTGAGCCCGGTTGCTCGTTCACGTTGCTACGAAAATCGCCTTTACACAGGGCGTGATCTTTAAAGTAACCGTAGGTACCGGATACTGAGTTACGGCCATACAGCTGGATATCTTTATTCGCCAGCTCGCCGGTCACACCCAGCTGACCCCAACGGGTCACTTGCTCATTCGCGCCACACTTCAGCGTGGTGGAGTAAATGGCATCCAGTTGTTCAAAGTTCAGGCCTTTGATTGGGTTATCTTTGTTAACAAAGACGGCCAGCGCATCGATAGCCACCGGAACCCCAATTGGCTGATAACCAAATTTTTTCTCGAAGGCTTCAATTTCCTTGCCTTTCATTTTACGGCTCATCGGGCCCAGCTGCGCTGTGCCTTCAGTCAGTGCTGGAGGCGCAGTAGAAGAGCCTGCCGCTTGCACTTGAATATTAACGTTCGGATATTCGCGCTTAAATTGCTCTGCCCATAAGGTCATCAAGTTAGCCAGGGTATCAGAACCCACTGATGACAGATTGCCAGACACACCGCTGACTTTTTTATATTCAGGCAAGCTGCTGTCTACTGCGGCATAAGTACTGCTAGCAAAAGACGCCATCAGAGTGAAACCTAATGCGCTTACCAGGGTTTTTACTTTCATGCACTCTCTCCGTAAAACGGTCCTTCGTGGAAGTCGCAGCCAGTATCCGGCTCGTTGATGACAGTTTTATCGCTAAAAAATGACAGTTAAATGACAATCCGGCCTTTCAACGTAACTTTCTTTACCTTTTGCGTTGGCGTGGACACCATTAGGGATGCCGTCACGCCGCCGCATCAATGCGAATGCGGTAACAAGTCTTCTCGCACCACCAGTGAACGAGGCAAGACAAACGAGAACACACTGCCTTCGCCGAGGGTACTTTGGATATCCAGACGACTGTCATGGTGGATCAACGCGTGTTTCACAATCGCTAGCCCTAAGCCGCTACCACCGGTTTTGCGCGAGCGTGCCTTATCCACCCGATAGAACCGCTCGGTCAATCGTCCCAAATGATTGGCGGGGATCCCTGGGCCATTATCACGCACCTCAAAGCACGCACCAGCCGGTGTAGCGCGCCAACGCACGCAGATTGCCGTGCCATCAGGGGTGTGATTGATGGCGTTATACACCAAATTCGACACCGCACTGCGTAGCTGCTCGTTATCGCCATACACCAGCAGTTGTGGATCGACCTCAAAGCTAACCTGATGGGTTTGACTGAGCGCCGCCGCTTCGTGCTCCAATTGTTGTAGCATCACCGGCACGTTAACCGGCTCACTCAAGTTAATCTCCGGCGCCGCTTCAATGCGCGATAAGGTCAGGATCTGCTCGACCAAAGACTCCATCCGCCGTGTTTGCTCCAACATGGTGCTGTGCGCTTTAGCCCACAGCGCCGGATCCAAATCATCATCCAGCATTTCCAAATAACCCTGCAACACGGTCAACGGCGTGCGCAGTTCATGGCTGACGTTGGCAAAGAAATTGCGCCGCATGCCCTCTAACTGGCGCATTTTGCTGATATCGCGCGCGGCAATCAGCAATTGCCCTTCACTGTAAGGCATGACGCGCAACTCTACGTAGCGCTCGTGATTCGCTGGCGAGGGGATCACCAACGCTTTGCTGAAATTTTGCGTTTGCAGATAGGCAGCGAAATCAGGGTTACGCACCAGATTCAAAATATGCTGCCCGCTGTCTTCCGGCCAACGAAACCCCAGCATGTGCTGCGCCAGTTTGTTACACCAAAAAATGCTGCCCTCTTCGGTACAGACCACTACCGCATCCGGCAGAGATTCCGCTCCGCTACGAAAACGGCGGATCAAGGTGGCCAGCTCGCGTCGCCGCCGCCGGTTGCGCTGCTGCAAACGGTAAATCCCGTTGAACAGCGGTCCCCAGCTACCGCGGCTGGTGGGCGGGGTCATGCTCTTGTCTACCCATAACCAACTGGATAACTTCAACTGGTTATAAAAATGCCACAACAGTGCCAGCACAGAGGCGGCCAGCAATAATTCAAGGTAATGACCAAAAATCAGCCCAGCGACCAGCGCTGGGATATAAAAAAACGCCAGCTCGCGCGCCAGCGTTTTCCATGACAAACGTTCAACCATGGGGTACTCCATATCTCCACACTGACGTTTTCAGCAAGGGAGGTGCCGCTGTCGCAGGTTGTTTATCCTGCCACTTAATACCGGGTCGAAAAACGGTAGCCGGAGCCGCGCACTGTTTGAATCAGGCGATCGTGTCCGCTGCCTTCCAACGCCTTACGCAGCCGCCGGATATGCACATCTACCGTGCGGTCTTCCACGTACACATTAGTTCCCCATACATTATTGAGGAGTTGTTCGCGACTGTATACCCGCTCCTGATGCGTCATGAAAAAATGCAGCATCTTGAACTCGGTCGGCCCCATATCCAGCGGTTGTTCACCGGCGGTTACGCGGTGTGAGATAGGATCTAAACGCAGCCCCTGCACATCAATCACCTCTTCCACCGAGGTGGGGGCGATACGGCGCATTACGGCTTTAATCCGCGCGACCAGCTCTTTGGGTGAGAAGGGCTTGGTGATGTAATCATCGGCGCCCACTTCCAGCCCGCGCACGCGGTCTTCTTCTTCCCCCCGCGCCGTCAGCATGACCACCGGAATATTGCGCGTGAGCTCTTCACGTTTGAGGTGTTTGATGAGCTGGATCCCGGTGCCCCCCGGCAGCATCCAGTCGAGTAAAATCAGATCCGGATACGGCTCGGCCATTTTGCTCAGGGCCGCGTCATAATCTTCCGCTTCAACTGGCTCATAACCTTTTTGCTCCAGTACAAAGCAAACCATATCCCGGATGGGAGCTTCGTCTTCAACGACGAGGATGCGTCTTGCCATAACAGTTCCTGTTCTCTCCTGAGATGTCTGCGGCATTATGGGACAGTTTTATGACAGTTACGTTAAACCTGTTCTGCCGGTGATCGCAAAGCTTATCAATCGCCTAACGCCCACCGGCAGCTTCCAGTCACCTGCTACGTTACTGATTTAGCACCCGAATACGGCTACGGCCGCCCCCTAAGCTTTCGACCGCAATCCGCGTACCGATGCGCTCCACCAAGGTACTGACATGGGAAATGACCCCGATTTGTCGACCATCGGCTTGCAGAGCATCTAAGCAGGCTAATGCTTGCTCTAAGCTGTCGGGGTCTAGCGTGCCAAAACCTTCATCGATAAACAGCGAGCCAAGCCGCCTTGTATCGGCGCACAGCGATGCCAGCGCCAAAGCCAGTGCCAACGAGATCAAGAATGTCTCACCGCCGGAGAGGGACTCCACCGCCCGCACTTCATCGCCCATGTCATGATCAACTACCTGCAGCGCCAAGGTGCTGCCCGGCACGCGCATCAAGGCATAACGCGGCGCTAACGCATTCAGATGCTCGTTCGCCGCCAGCAGTAACTGCTCCAGCGTCAGCCCCTGCGCGAAAGTGCGGAATTTATTGCCGGTAGCCGAACCAATCAAATCGCTCAGTTGCAGCCATTGCTCGGTACGCTGTTGTTGCTGCGCGATCGCGTCACGCAAATTACCGGCGCGCTGGCGGGCCTCGTCAGCTTGGCGCAAACGACTCTTCAGCTCGAACTCTTGATTACGCAGTAGCTCCAATTGCTGCTGCAAGCCCGTAAGCAGGGTTTCCACCGTTAACTGATGGGTTTGCGCCAGCTGCTGTAAGCTGTCACTGGCTTGTGCGACTTGCTGCGCTAGCGCTTGACGCTGCTGCTGGCGCTCTTGCAAGCGCGTGCTGGCTTGTTGCAACTCTTGCTCCAGCGTTTGCAGCTCGGCACGCTCGTGCTGCAGCCACGCTTCATCAAAACTCAGCAGATGTAACAAGGTCTGCTCATTGAGTTCCAGCGCTTGCTGGCAGTGCATCCAATCAGCCAACACTTGGCGCAATTGAGCAGCATTTTGCTGATGCTGCTCATCCAAGGTAGCCAGTGCGGCCTGTTCGGCGCTGATTTTTTGCTGGCTAGCTTGCAACTGGTTTTGAGTCTGACGACGGCGTAGTTCAGCACTTTGCCGCGCCGTGCGCGCTTGCTCTTCCAATCGCGCCAACGGCATATCACCCAGTAGCGCGCGCCGCTGCTGTTGCAATGTTGCCTGCTCTTGCTGCAGCTGTTGCACCTGATCTTGCTCAGCTTGCCAGCGCGCTTGCTTTTCCGCGATCCGCGCCTGCAATTCAGCCAGCTTCGGCTCATGCTCATGCAGCTGCAACTGCACTCGGGCCAGCTCTTCGGTCAACTTTTGATATTGAGCCACTTGCTGCGCCAACATCTGTAAATGCTGACCGGCATAAGACTGACCAATCCACTCGCGCCAACGCAAAGTGCCCACTGGCGCAGGACCAAATTGACGATCCAAACTCTCGGCGCGCTCGGTTTGTTGTAACTGCTCACGCTGCAATTGCGCTTGCAGATGCATTAATTGCTCCCGTTGCTGCAGTTGCTCTTGCTCCAGTCGTGCCAGAGCTTGGCGTTCGGTAGCTAATTGATGCGATAGTTGCAAACGCTGCTGCTGGACCTGCTCATAACGGCGCTGCTCGATGTGCAGCCGCTCGCTGTGCAGCTCAGCCTGCTGGGCCTGCTTTTGCCAGTGCAATGCGGTTTGCTGTAATTGTCGCTGCCAGCTGGCGGCGTCTTGCTCGACGCTCAACGTCTGCCAGATCTCCTCCAGCCCTAACTCGACACACAGAGGGGCAATGTCACGCTCACAGGCGTGCAACTGCTCTAGCCACTGATTGAGCTGACGCTGGCGCAGCGGTTGCTCTTGCGCCGCTTGCTGTAACCAGTGCTGTAAGGCTTGGATTTCCGTTTCGCTTTGCCGCAGCGCTGCTTCCAACTCACGCAGACGTTGCTGCTGACGGCTAAGCAAACTGTGTAACTGTGGCGCATGCTCACGGTACGGATGCGTCAAGGAGCCACACAGCGGGCACGGCTGCTCAGGTTTGAGCAGAGGGCGAAACTCATCGAGCTGAGCGGTTGCCAACATCTGGCGCAATGCCTGCTCCGCTTCCCCATGCTGGGCGCGCAACTGAATGCGATTGATCTCTTGCGCGGCAATTTGCTTACGGGCTTCTTCAAGGCGTGCGCTCACTCGTTGCTCATCGTCTTGCTGACGAGCAATCAGTTGCGACAGATGCAGCCAGTTGTCACTGCGAGCGGCCAGCCGCTGCACTCGCTCCAACTGACTTAAAATCAGCGCCTGCTGTTGCTGCAAACTTTGCTGCTCTAAATATGCCTGCGAGCGGCTATGTTCGTCCGGCGCTTCTCCCAATTGCTGCAACTGTGTATTGATGCTGTCAATCTGACGCTGCTGAGCGTTGAGCGCGGCCTCTTGATAAGGCTGGCGCTGAATCAGCTCTTGCTCCTGCACACGCCACTCGGTGAGCTGTTGCTGCGTGCGGCGGTATTGTTCGAGCATCTCTTGCAGCGGTTTAAACTGTGGCGCGATCGGTGCCAATGCGTGTAGCGGCTGTAATAACACCTCGATGTCAGTAAGCACTCGCTTTCTTTCGGTTATCAAGCGCGATAGGCTTTCTCTCGCTTGCAATTCACTTTGTAATGCATCTTGCTGCTGACGTAATTCACGCTGTTTTTCTTGCTGTCGGCGCTGAACACTGTCAATTTGTTGCTCTAACAACGCGCCTTGCTTGAGCTTCGGCTCGATTTGCGTCCAACTCTGTTCGGCTTTTTGCCATGCCTGCTCGGCGAGATCGGCCTGCTGGCGAATATCTGTCAGTAACCGCTCACTTTCCGCCACCAGCGCCTGCTGCTGGGTGAATTTGTCTTCGGAGCGCTGGTGCTGCAAACGTGCTTCCATCAAACGGTTTAATGGCAAACGGGCACTTTGCACCCGCTCGACATCTTGCAGCGCCTGACGACGACACTCCCAGCTCTGTAAGCGCGCTTGTAAGGTCTGCAGATGCGCTTCGCCACTGGCGACCGCCGCCTGTAATTCGCTATCGCGCTGCAAAATTTGCTGCTGGGCGCGCACTGTCTCCATCTGCTGTTCGTGGGCGGCCAAGCGGCGATGTAACTGCTCACTTTGCTGCTCCAGCGCCACTTGCTCTTCATCAGGCAACAGCTGTAAATCACCGAGCTGCGCCGATAACTGACTGAGCGCTTGCTCTTCGCTGCGCGCGCGCTCATAGGCCGCTTGTGACAGCCGCGAGTAAATCTCACCACCGGTCATACGCTCAAGTAACGCGGCGCGCTCATCGGCATTGGCTTTCAAAAAGGCGGCAAACTCGCCCTGCGGCAGCAAAACGGCGCGCTGAAACTGCTCAAAGGAAAGCCCAAGCAACTGCTCAATGCGCACCAAAACTTCGGTTTTCTTACCGGCAAAACGCACGCCATCAGCCAGATTCTCCAGCCACATTTCGCTTTGCTGCAAGCGCCCATCAACGCGTCCACGGGCGCGGCGTACCGTCCAATGAGCGCGATAACGTTGGCCATCTTCAGCCAGAAAATCTACCTCAGCAAAACCCTCGGCAGCGCCGCGGCTGAGAATATTACGCACGTCATTGGCCGCAATCCGATTACTGTCATCATCACGGCCAATCTGCGCATCATTTTTGCGGTTACTTTGCAGACGTGGCATACGATCAAACAGCGCCAGACAAATCGCATCCAGCAAAGTACTTTTCCCTGCACCGGTATTCCCGGTGATGGCAAACAGCCCCGCCTCACCTAAAATGTGGCCATCAAAATCAATCGTGAACGGCTGCTGCAAGCTGGCCAGATTCTCACCGCGCAGACTCAGAATTTTCATGGCAACTCCTCTTCATCCACCTGTTGCACCAGTTCACTAAACAGCTGTTGTAGTTGGGGGGCAGGCTCGCCATCAAAACGGCGCTGATAACACAAGCGAAACGCCTGCTCTGGCGTTAGCTCTGCCAAACGCGGCAACGGCGCGCCCTGCGCTTGGCTACGCGGTGGATAGCTCACACTGATTTTAGCCAGCCGTACCGGTTTATCCTCCAGCGCTGCCAACACTTTTTCGCGGATCAGCGCCTGCGGCTTATCCAGCAACAGCTGCACATCCAGATACGGACGCCGTGCCAGCTCCACCGGCGGTAAATCCAGCGCGCGTAACTGTGCCAACACCGAGTCTAAATCCGCCGGACGCGCCGGTAAGCGCAACATGTCGCAATAATGCGGAACCGGCAGCGCAGTCACTGAACTCAGCGCCGCGCCCTCAAATTCGCAGCGCAACACCTGATGACGATACTCATGTTCCGCCAGCGACAGCGGCAATGGTGAGCCGCTATAACGAATGTGCTCTTGCCCGCCTACGCGCTGCGCCAAATGCAGGTGACCCAGCGCCACATAGCTCAGCTGTGGCGAGAAAATATCGACCGGCAGCGCATGCTGATTACCGCCCAACACCCGGCGCTCCGACATCTCGGACAGCTGTCCGGCCGACATATAGGCATGTCCCATCGCCAGTAACGGCACTTGGCCTGCGTCGGCTTTAGCCAGCGCTGCCTGCGTAACCTGCCGATAAACCTCGCGCACACCGCTAATCAAGCGATCTTCTTCCTGCTCGTTTGCTTCATGCTCAGGCTCAACATCGCGCGCAGGGGTTCGCAAATCGGCACTGCGTAAAAATGGCACTGCCAGTACCCAACCTTGCAGTTGTTGCTCACGGTCATACAGCGGCACCAGCAAGCGCTCACAATCAAGCTGGCCATGACTATCGCGGCTGACCGCGCCAATTAAGTGCAAATTAAAGGCGCGCAGCAGCTCATGTGGGGCATCCAGTTTGCTCGGTGAGTCATGGTTACCGCCCACCATCACCACATTCAGCGCCGGTAAGCGGCGCGTTACCTCGGCCAAAAAGCGGTACAGCATCTGCCACGCAGCCGCCGGCGGGTTCGCCGAATCAAACAGATCGCCACTGACCAACAGGGCATCGGCTTGCTCGGCAATCAAGGTTTCCAACAACCAGTCTAAAAAAGCCTGATGCTCGGCACTGCGGTCATAACCATGCAGGTGATGCCCCAGATGCCAATCTGCCGTATGGATAATTTTGAGTTTTTGCTTCGACATGCCTATCCCAAATTACGCTGATTTGACCAAGCGCCCACGCGCCTGACTCACCACGAGCCGCCTGTGGTTGACTCGCTTATTTTTGACTCACCTGCTGACCACTTTGATGCGGTGAAATACCGCCGAATGAGCACATCTCGCACTCTATGCCAGTAGAAAGCCCATTGTGCCTAAGCAAGCAACAACGGGCGACAACTTAAAGTCAGATCCGTTATCATTCTGGGCATCTTCCCGTCATCACAGCGAAAATCCCTATGCTCTGGTTCAAAAATCTGATGTTTTACCGTTTCACCCGCACCATTGATCTGCCGGTAGAAACGCTGGAAAAACAGCTGGCTGACTTTGCCTTCACCCCGTGTGGCAGTCAGGATATGGCTAAATTCGGCTGGGTGATGCCGCTGGGCCGTGACAGCAGTGCTTTTACGCATACCACACAAGGTCATATCTTACTCTGTGCGCGTAAAGAAGAGAAAATTCTGCCGGGTACCGTGATCAAAGAAGCGGTCAATGCCAAAGTGGCCAAGCTGGAAGCCGAGCAACAGCGCAAGCTGAAGAAAACCGAAAAAGACACCATCAAGGATGAAGTGCTGCACAGCCTGCTACCGCGCGCTTTTAGCAAAACCAGTCAGACCCAAGCGTGGATCAATCCGCAAGCAGGCCTGATCATGATTGATGCTGCCTCCGCCAAGCGCGCTGAAGATCTGCTGGCCCTGCTGCGTAAAACCATCGGCAGCCTGCCTGTAGTCCCGCTGAGTGTACAAAAACCGATTGAATTGACCCTGACCGAATGGGTGCGCAGCGGTGATGTGCCAGCCGGATTCAGCTTGCTGGAGGAAGCCGAGCTCAAATCAGTGCTGGAAGACGGCGGCGTGATCCGCTGCAAACAGCAAAATCTAGTGTGTGATGAAATTGCCGCTCACATTGAAGCGCAAAAGCTGGTCACCAAACTGGCGCTGGATTGGCAAGATCGGATCAGCTTTATGCTGTGCGAAGATGGCTCGCTAAAGCGCCTGAAATTTGCCGACGAACTGCGCGAGCAAAATGATGACATCGACCGCGACGATCCGGCGCAGCGTTTCGATGCCGACTTCTCGCTGATGACGGCTGAATTAGCCGCGCTGATCACCCAGCTGACCGATGCGCTGGGCGGCCCTGCCGAGCCAACAGCCTAAGCGTCTTTACTATCCTCACGCGCGGACAAACAACAACACAGGCGTCATGTCCGCGCCTCTTCTCTCGTCTCCCGCATGGTCTTTGCTCTGTAGCTGTTCTACCGTCAGCGCCGTTCTTTTCAGCGCAATAATCGATAGAAAATATCGATATAACAGCGCGGGGAATAATTGCCTGCCAGATCACACTTTCGCAGCCCTGCATGCTAGAATGCCTGCCTCCGCAACAACGCGCCAGCAAGCCCCCCGCCACAGCGGTCGCTTCTTGCTCGCACAGCGGTTGACGTTTGCCTGTCCAATCAGGTTGGACAGGTCTGATTTGTGATCAGAATTGAGATGAAAGAGAACAGCATGTTTAAGCCTGAATTACTCTCTCCGGCCGGTAGCCTGAAGAATATGCGTTATGCCTTCGCCTATGGTGCCGATGCCGTGTATGCCGGTCAGCCGCGCTATAGCCTGCGAGTGCGTAACAACGAGTTCAACCACGAAAACCTGCAAATCGGCATCAATGAAGCCCACGCGCAAGGTAAAAAGTTTTACGTGGTAGTGAACATTGCACCGCACAACTCCAAGCTGAAAACCTTCCTGCGCGATCTGAAACCGGTGGTAGATATGGGGCCGGATGCGCTGATCATGTCAGATCCGGGCTTAATCATGCTGGTGCGCGAAGCTTTCCCGCAGATGGATATCCATCTGTCCGTGCAAGCCAACGCCGTTAACTGGGCGACCGTTAAATTCTGGCAAAGCATGGGCCTGACCCGTGTGATTTTGTCACGCGAGCTGTCACTGGACGAAATTGCCGAAATTCGCCAGCAAGTGCCGGATATGGAGCTGGAGATTTTTGTCCACGGCGCGCTGTGCATGGCCTATTCCGGTCGTTGCCTGCTGTCGGGCTACCTGAACAAGCGTGACCCGAACCAAGGCACCTGCACCAACGCTTGCCGTTGGGAATACAAGATGCACGAAGGCAAAGAAGACGATGCGGGGAATATCGTGCACAAGCAAGAACCAATTGCTGTGCAGACAATCGATCCGGCCGCCGAGCCAACCTTGGGTGAAGGTCAGCCGACCAACAAGATGTTCCTGATTGAAGAAACCCAGCGTCCGGGTGAGTTCATGAGTGCCTTTGAAGATGAGCACGGCACCTACATGATGAACTCCAAAGACCTGCGCGCAATCCAGCACGTGGAGCGTCTGACGCAAATGGGCGTGCACTCGCTGAAAATCGAAGGCCGGACCAAATCTTTCTACTACTGTGCCCGTACTGCGCAGGTGTATCGCAAAGCGATTGATGACGCGGCCGCCGGTAAGCCATTCGACAAGAGCTTGATGGACACCCTCGAATCACTGGCGCACCGTGGTTATACCGAAGGCTTCCTGCGCCGTCATGTGCACGATGAGTACCAGAACTACGAGTACGGTTACTCGGTTTCCGATCGCCAGCAGTTTGTCGGTGAATTTACCGGTGAGCGCAAAAATGGGCTGGCCGAAGTGGCAGTGAAGAACAAGTTCTTGGTCGGCGACAGCGTCGAGCTGATGACCCCAAGCGGCAACATCAACTTCACCATCGAGCAGCTGTTCAATAAAAAAGGCGAAGCCATTGACGCAGCGCCGGGTGATGGTCACATCGTTTACCTGCCACTGCCGGATGATATCGAGCTGAACTTTGCGCTGCTGATGCGTAACCTCAACGGCAACACCACCCGTAATCCGCATCAGGGCTAATCAGTTCCGCCTGACTCGGTTTCACATGGCTAGGTTTAACGTGTGCGCCCTATACACTGGGTATGCGCATAGCATGTGAGCATGTCATGAAGGACGCTTTCGGGCGTCCTTGTTATTTGTAGGCTCAGTGATTTATCCCCCCAGCGCGCATCGCATCCGAACCGTTTGATCTGCTGTTATTTTTTTATCTCTTCCCCCTCTTTTCTGCTTTCTTCTTACTGAGAATTGATTACTGAAAATGTTATCAACATGTTCACAAAAGCCGCGCCATGCGGATAAGCGGCGCTAAAACCAGAGGAGAGAGAGGGAAATAGCGCCGCATCCCTGCGCTATGACTTATCAAGGTCTCACAGCTCCGAGAAAAAACGCGGGAACACTCACACTAAACACAATATAATCAAAGCATTAGAGTTAAACGTTAATGTATTAAAAAACAGAGCAACAAGATAGGTTAGACATTTGCGTTAGAAAAAAAGCCGCGCCTAATTGCCTTCATTTTGCATTTTGTATGCAACTCATTACCAATCCACCTCACACATTCATTAACATCACACAAACATTTTTATTGCTGGAAAAATACTTCGATTATGGTTATTAGCGTAGGCCGCTTTCTTACCCAGCGACCTGCTCCACAGGGTGCTGCGCACAAGCCGCTCCCCCTACTCTGCGACTCAGGGATGCAACCATGTCGAATAAGAAACCTCTCACTCCGGCGCTCACGATGAGCGTTCTCAGTGTGGCCTGTCTGATGGCACTTCCCGCCCAGGCAGCCAGTGTCGACTGTACCAGCCTGCCCGTCTGGAACAGCGCGGCCGCCTATGGCGGTGGCAGCAAAGTCCAGCAGCAGAACAAGGCCTATCAGGCCAACTGGTGGAACCAGAATATGTCCCCAGACAAGTATTCCAACGCCTATCAGGAGTGGAAACTGCTGGGTGAATGCGGCTCCGCACCGACGGTGAATACGCCGCCGAGCGTACAGCTGACCGCACCAGCCAACAACGCCAGCTTCAAACAAGGCGATGTGGTTACCCTACAAGCCAGCGCCAGTGATAGCGATGGCAGCGTCAGCAAAGTCGAGTTCTACATTGATGGCGTGAAAACCGCCACCAGCACCGCCGCGCCGTACAGCTATGCCTGGACCGCCACCACCGGCGCTCACACCCTGCTGGCCAAAGCCTACGATGATAAAGGCGCCACCACCGATAACAGCGTCAGTGTGACCGTCACCGCCACCACCACACCACCAGTGGAAAACCAACTGCCGACCGTGACCCTGAGCGCCCCTACCAGCGCGCAAAGCGGTGCTAGCGTCACCTTGAGCGCCAGCGCCAAAGACAGCGATGGTACCATCAGTAAAGTGGAATTCTTTGTTGATAACCAGTTAGTTGGCAGCAGCGCCAGCGCACCGTATCAAGTTACATGGAAAGCCACCGATGGCAGCCATGCGGTACTGGCCAAAGCCATCGATGATAAAGGCGGCGTCGGCGCTTCTAGCGTGACCACCTTAGTGGTGGGTTCTAGCGTTAGCACCCAAGACCTGTGCCGCCCTGAGGGGCTGTATAAAACCGCTGGCGTCAACGTGCCGTATTGCACCGTGTATGACAAAGACGGTCGCGAGATGATGGGCGCCGATCACCCACGCCGGATCATCGGCTATTTCACCTCATGGCGTACCGGCACCAACGGCCAGCCGTCGTATCTGGCCAGCAATATCCCGTGGGATAAGATCACCCACATCAACTACGCCTTTGCGCATATCAGCCCGGATTTCAAACTGTCTGTCGGTAACGAAGCCGATCCGAAAAATGCGGCTACCGGCATGCAATGGCCGGGCGTGAATGGCGCAGAAATGGATCCGACCCTGAGCTACAAAGGCCACTTCAACCTGCTGAACAAGTACAAGAAGCTCTATCCGCACGTCAAAACCCTGATATCTGTCGGCGGTTGGGCGGAAACCGGCGGATACTTTGATGACAGCGGCAAACGCGTCGCCTCCGGTGGCTTCTACAGCATGACCACCAATGCTGATGGCAGCGTCAATACCGCCGGGATCCAAACCTTTGCCAAATCCGCAGTGGAGTTTATCCGCAAGTATGGCTTTAACGGGGTGGACATTGATTACGAGTACGCCACCTCGATGTCCAAAGCCGGTAACCCAGATGACTTTGCTATCTCGGAAAAACTGCGTCCACATCTGATGAAGTCCTATGTGGTACTGATGAAAACCCTGCGTGAAGAGCTGGATAAAGCCGGCGCCGCCGACAACAAGCACTATATGCTGACCGTAGCGGCGCCATCATCTGGCTACATGCTGCGCGGCATGGAGACCTACCAGATCACCCAGTATCTGGATTACGTCAACATCATGTCCTATGACCTGCACGGGGCATGGAACAACTATGTTGGCCACAACGCGCCACTGTTCGACAGCGGCAAAGATGCGGAGTTGGCGGCATGGAACATGTATGGCACGGCGCAATACGGTGGGCTGGGTTACTTGAACACCGATTGGGCGGCACACTACTTCCGTGGCTCAATGCCTGCCGGTCGTATCAACATTGGCGTGCCTTACTACACCCGTGGTTGGCAAAACGTCAGTGGCGGTGAGAATGGTCTGTGGGGCAGCGCAGCGTTGCCAAACCAAGCCCAATGCCCACCTGGCACCGGTGGCGATCCGAAAAACCAGTGCGGTAACGGCGCGGTCGGGATTGATAACGTCTGGTTTGATGTCGATGTCCAAGGCAAAGAGATGTCCGGTGGTGGCAACCCCATCTGGCATGCGATGAACTTGGAAAAAGGGATCCTGCCAAGCTACATCCAGTCATACGGTTTAGATCCAGCGAATGATCCGCAAGATAAACTGACCGGTAAGTATGTCCGCTACTACGACAAAGTTTCGGTTGCGCCGTGGCTGTGGAACGCCGAGAAGAAAGTGTTCCTGTCCACCGAAGATGCAGAGTCCATCAAGACCAAAGCCGATTATGTGGTCAATCAGGGCTTAGGTGGCGTCATGATCTGGGAGCTGGCTGGTGACTATGGCTGGTATCCAGAGCGTAATGGCGGCGAATTCTATATCGGCACTACCATGACCAGTACCCTGTACGACAGCCTGAAAAATGCGCCAGCGTACGGTAACAAACTGGCCGAACGTGCCATGCCGGCCAAAGCGGTCGACATTGCCGTCACCATCAGCGGATTTAAAGTGGGCGATCAGAACTATCCGATCAACCCGAAAGTCCAGTTTAAAAACAACACCGGCGTTGATATCCCAGGTGGAACCGAGTTCCAGTTTGATATCCCGACCTCATCACCGGCCAATGCCGCGGATCAGTCTGGTGCCGGTCTGAAAGTGATCCAAGCCGGTCATACCGGTGACAACATCGGCGGTCTGAAAGGTAACTTCCATCGCGTGGCCTTTACGCTGCCCAGCTGGAAAACACTGGCCAAAGGGGAAACCTACGATCTGGACATCGTGTATTACCTGCCTATCACAGGCCCGGCTAACTACACCGTCAAGATCAGTGGCACCGAATATGCGTTTGCTGCCGAATACCCCAACCTGCCCCTAGCCGACCTGAGTGCAGGCAACGGTAGCGGTGGTGGTACGGGTGGCGGTACCGCAACTGACAGCTGCAGCAGTAAAAATGTGGATGTCAGCAAAGTGAAGGTGTACCCGAACTGGACACAAAATGGCTTCGCCACCGGCGGTGACCAGATGGCCTACCAGAACAAGGTCTACAAAGCCAACTGGTGGACTAACTCAATTCCAGGTAGCGACAGCAGCTGGAGCTTCGTCTGCAGCTATTAATTGCGCTCGGAACTCACTTAACCCTGTGCTTCCAGACCGTTCGGCGTGCCCGATAAGGGCGCCGTGACGGTCGATAATCGGCAGGTTAACTCTTCTAAGGCGGCCAGTGCCGCCTTTTCTTTAGCCTCAAATGGCTCTTTTCTGCGCGAAATTTACATTTCGTGATCCCACGAAAAATGTCGGCATCCGGCCATCTAAAAGCGCTGTTATTGATCTGGGAAATGGCTCACGATCGACGCGACACCTCGCGTATTCCCGCTGCGATAGCTGTTGATGCAATAACGATAACAAGGATCGGATCATGTTCGCATTTCGCTCAATCAAACATCAGATAACCTTTACTGGAGGCCTCAGCCTGCTGCTGGCGGTATCCGGTGTCTCCGCCTACTGTTACAGCTCGTTCTCCAGCCTCTCTGCCACCATCCAGCATTATTTCCAAAGCCACACCCAAGAAAGTACGGCGCAGTGGCTGGAAACGCTGGCCGATGAGGAAGCGCAAACTATCAGCCGCACCTTCGAGCAAGCGCTGACCAGTGCCACGACCTTAAGCCAGATTTTGGCCGGTAACCGCAGCAGCACCCAGCCACTGAGCCGCGAAGCGGCCACCCAACTCCTGCGCGATGTGTTGGATAAAAACCCCGATTTCCTGAGCGTGTATTCAGGCTGGGAGAAAGATGCCTTTGATGGCAACGATCTGGCCTACAGCGGTGGCAACCGTTATAGCCAGAAAAGCGGTAACTTTGCCCCTTATTGGAACCGCGGTGACGGCTCGCTGGATCTGAACCCGCTCGGCGATTATTACGCCACCAAAGCCAGCCCAACCGGTATTCGCGCTTCGGAATGGTATCTGTGCCCGATGGAAAGTCTATCCGCGTGCGCGGTGGATCCATCGGTGTATACCGTCAAAGGACAACAGACGCTGCTCTCTTCGTTTGTGGTGCCGGTGATCACGGGTGGGAAGTTCCAAGGCTTAGTCGGCATCGATTACTCACTGAATTTCTTGCAGCAATTAGCACAACAAGTCAGTGGCGAGATTTTTAACGGCAACAGCCGCGTGCGTATTATCAGCCCGCGCGGCATCATCGCCGCAGACTCCGGTAATAACGAGGCAATCGGCAAAACCTTATCCGGCGCCGATACCGAGCAAATCCGGCAAATGCTGCAACAAGGCAAAACCCAAGTGCTGGCTCAGCAAGGTAACTTGTTAGTCTTCGCGCCAATTAGCTTGCGTGGCGTGCAACAAAAATGGGGCGTGGTGCTGGATGTCAGCGAAGCGACGGCCTTAGCCAAAGCCACCGCCGCCGAGCGCGCCATTGCCGATGAGTTCCGCCAAGCCATTTGGGTCCAGTTGCTTGTCGGCTTGGCGCTCGCCCTGTTCGGTATGCTGGGGATCGGATGGGCCGCGCGCGCCATTGCCCAACCGCTCAACCAAGTGGTAGCGATGCTGCGGCGTCTGTCCGCCGCGGGCGGCGATCTCACTCAGCGGCTGGATATTCGCCGTAAAGATGAAACCGGTGAACTGGCGCGGGAAGTTAACCAATTGATCAGCCACATCCACAGCATTGTCACCGATGTAGCCGGCACCACCTTGACCTTGCAACAAGCGGCAGGCAATAGCGCGGTCAGCAGCCAACAGGCGCTGCGTCGTACTCAGCTGCAATTGCAGGAAATTGAGCAGATTGCCGCCGCGGTTAACGAGATGTCCTCCACCGCGCACTCGGTCACCGACAGTGCCCAAATGACAGCCAGCGCGGTTGAACAAACCCGTCATGCCGTTGAGCGCGGTCAGCATGTGGTGAATGACACCGCCAGCAGCATCCAACAGCTGTCGACGCAAGTGGACAGTGTGGCTGGGGAGATCCAGTCGCTGGAGCTGCAAAGTCAGCAAATCGGCACCATCTTGGACGTGATCCGCAATATCTCCGATCAAACCAACCTGCTGGCACTGAATGCCGCCATTGAGGCGGCGCGCGCTGGCGAGCACGGTCGCGGTTTTGCGGTAGTGGCCGACGAAGTGCGTGGACTGGCCTCAAAAACCCAGCACTCCACCACTGAAATTCAGGCCATGATCGACTCGCTGCGCCAAACCACCAGCAACGCCGTAGCCACCATGAGCGAAGGTCGTCAGTTGAGTCAGCAGGCGCTAAATGACATCGCCCATGCGGTCAATGCGCTGGATGAGATTGTGACCGCCGCCGATCAGATTCAAGATATGACCACCCAAATTGCCAGCGCCGCCGAAGAGCAATTTGCCGTGACCGAAGATATCAACCGCAATATCGTCAACATCAATCAGGCCGCATCCGAAGTAGCCGATGGAGCACGTAAAAATAATAGCGACACCCAGCATATGAACGAGCTTACCGCCGAAGTGATGACCAATTTGTCACGCTTTCGCTATTAAGCGCGATACATCCGCGGCTCCGTAACTTCGTACGCTGCCGCGCTAAACAACGAGCGCGGCAACAACAAAAAGGGATACGCATGGCATATCCCTTTTTTATCACTCTGATTGGCTAATACTTAATGCTCAACACTCAGCCTTAATCTTGCGGATCGTCAAAGCCCAGCAGCAACGTCAGTAAGAAACCAGCCACGACCGTCACCGCCATCCCCGCAAAATACAGTAGCACTTTACCCGGCACGATAGTCACGGCCAGCGGTACCCCCGACAGACCGAAGGTGATCACTGTGGCCACTTTCCAGTAGCAGATCAGTGCGCCACCCAACGCGCCCCCCAGACAAGCGGCGATAAACGGACGCCCCAACGGCAAAGTCACACCAAAAATCAGCGGCTCACCAATACCGAGGATCCCCACCGGTAACGCGCCTTTGGTCATCGCTTTTAAGCGCGCATTTTTGGTTTTCAGCAGCACCGCAAAAGCCGCGCCCACTTGCCCCATCCCCGCCATCGCTAAGATAGGCAGTAACGGGTTCGAGCCATATTTTTGCAGCAACTCAACATGAATAGGCACTAAGCCTTGATGCAAACCGGACAACACCAGTGGCAAGAAGGTCCCGGACAAAATCGCGCCGACCAGCAGGCCGCCCTTTTCAATCGCCCAGCTGGCACCGTGAGCAATGGCATCGGAGATATAACCGCCCAGTGGCTGCAGCAGTACAATGGCTAAACTGGCGGTGATCAACGTCGTCAGCAGTGGATTAAGGATCAGCTCCAGCGATTCTGGCAACGCATGCCGCAGCTTTTTCTCCACCCAGCACATAAACGCCACCACCAACAGCACCGCGATGATCCCGCCGCGCCCCGGTTGCAGATGTTCACCAAACAGCTCAATTTGCGCCAGCCCGGGATGGGTCAAGATCCCGGCCATCACGCCGCCCATCGCCATCGAGCCGCCAAATACCCGCGCAGCATTCACACCGACCAAAATGCTCATGATCGAGAACACGGCATTGCCGAAGATCCCCAGTAAATTGAGCAGGTTCGGGTATTGATCCACCAAATCACCGGCAATATCGGGCCGCTTAAGCACATTGATAATGCCCAAGATCAGGCCCGACGCGATGAAAGCCGGAATGATCGGAATAAACACATTCCCCAGTTTTTTCAGCAGTTCACTGACCGGCGTTTTGTATTTGGCTTTGGCCGCCGCTTTATTTTGCTCAACGGTATTACCGCTGCTCTCGGTAGCAGCCAGTGGCGGCGCACCGGTCAGCAAAGCCTGCATGGCATCCACCACTTTGGCTGCCGCCCCCGGGCCGATAATGAACTGATGCTGGGCCCCTTGTTTGAGGTAGCCTTTCACTCCCGGCAACGCTTTGAGCGCTGCCAGATCGAGTCGGGATTCGTCACACACTTCAATCCGGACGCGAGTCATACAATTTTCCAGTTTGCGAATATTGGCTTCGCCGCCAATACCGCTTAGCAACTGCGCTGCCAGCGAGGAGAGGTTACTCATAGGATCATCCTGTCTGCTTATCTAGCCAATAGTCGGGCCAATCATCGAGGCAAATTTAGGCCTGTAATGCGTGACGCAAGTAGCCCTGATGCTGAGCCAAACGCGCAATGGCTTGCTCGGCATTTAGGCCGGTCAGGTGCATCAAGATTGCCGGTTTCACTTCATTGCCTGTCTGTGCCAGCAAATGCTCGGCTTCACTGCGGCTCGCTCCGGAGGCTTCCATCACAATGCGACACGCTCGGTCCACCAGCTTCTCATTCGTGGCTTTCACATCCACCATCAGGTTTTGGTAGGCTTTGCCCAGCTTCACCATCGCGCCGGTGGTCAGCATGTTGAGCACCAGCTTTTGCGCGGTACCAGCTTTCATGCGGGTCGAACCGGTCAGCGCTTCAGGGCCCACCAGTGGCGAAATGGCAATATCAGCCGCCGCGGCAATCTTTGAGTCAGGGTTACAAGACACTGCCACCGTGGTACAGCCGGTGGCACGGGCATAGGCCAAGCCGCCTAGCACATAAGGGGTACGACCGGAAGCGGCAATGCCGACCACCACATCACGGCTAGTCAACGCCAGCTGCTGCAAATCATGCTGACCTAATTCGGCACTATCTTCGGCCCCTTCCACCGCTTTTAAAATGGCCCCCTCACCACCGGCAATCAGGCCAATCACCATGCCATGCGGCACGCCGTAGGTTGGCGGACATTCGGAAGCATCCAAGATCCCTAACCGACCACTGGTACCCGCGCCCATGTAAATCAAACGACCACCTTGCTGGAATGCGGCAGTGATGCAATCAACCGCTTTAGCAATGGCCTGTAACTCCTGCGCTACCGCTTGCGGCACCAAGCGATCTTCGGCGTTAAAGCGCGTCAACATCTCCAAGGTGGACAGCGTATCCAGATCCATGGTGTTTGGATTGCGGCTTTCAGACATTAATTGGCCCAGATTCATGCGGTATCTCCGTTTCTGGCAAATTTGAAATAGTTCAGTTAACTGAATTTTTAATTACATCGTTGGAATGATAATGGAATAATATATTCCACGATTCAAGTGGTTGTTGGAATAATGAGCGGCCAATCACACAATACTTTGCTAAACTGACGCCACAACGGGTGTCGTTAAGACGAATTATCGTTAATAATCATTTTGTTATAATAAAAGGTACGACAGACAAAGGTCGGCCTTGTTCCCGCTTCTGCCGCAGACGGAGTCCCGATGAGTTGTCTTCTCAAACTACAGCAGCTGTATGCGTCACTGCCGGCTAGCGAACAAAAATTGGCGGATTACCTGCAACAATTCCCCGCGCAGGCGCGTCAAATGTCGTCGAAAGCCTTGGCGGAAGCGGCGCAAGTGAGCCAATCCAGCGTGGTGAAATTTGCCCAAAAACTCGGTTATCGCGGCTTTACCGAGCTGCGTTTAGCCTTGGGGGATGATGTGATCCGCCGCGAAACGCAAGCTGACAGCGTAACGCTGCATAACCAGATCCGCAGTGACGATCCGCTGCCGCGGGTGGCGGATAAATTGATTTCCGAACACATCCGGACGTTGCAATCGACCTTGCAACTGAACGACGATCCGGCGCTGACTCAAGCGGTTCAGCTGCTGCTGCAAGCAAGACGGATCCAGATCTGCGGGATCGGCTCTTCGGGCTTGGTTGCCAAAGATCTCAGCTATAAGCTTCTGAAAATTGGGATCAACGTGTTGTGCGAAACGGATGCCCACGTTCAGCTCACGATTGCGCAAACTTTGAGCGCAGATGATGTGCTATTGGCAATCTCTTTTTCCGGCGAGCGACGCGAGGTCAATCTGGCGGCGCAAGAAGCGCGCCAGCAAGGGGCGCAGGTCTTAGCGTTAACCGGCTTTCAGCCCAATAGCCTGCAACAACTGGCGACGCATTGCCTCTATACGGTGGCCGATGAGCAGACCGTGCGCAGTGCGGCTATGTTCTCGCGTACCGCGCAGCTGGCACTGACCGATCTGTTGTTTATGGGCATGGTGCAGCAAGATGCGGGCAATGCTCGGCACCGCATTTTGCACAGTGAAGCGCTGGTGAAAAAGCTGGTGTGATCCGCGCGAAGAAAACTCAAGACAGAGAAAAAAGTGCCTGCGCTGTGGTCGATGCGGCTTTTATGCTACAGTGCGCCGGCCAAAACAGGCCATACTGATAAGAGCCCGCCAAGCATGATGGATGCTCGGTACGACGCTTATATGCGGCATGTGTCGTTTATATACTGAATTTGAAGAAGTTTTCCCATGGCTTTACTAATCACTGACAAATGCATTAATTGCGATATGTGTGAACCCGAATGCCCTAATCAGGCTATTGCGATGGGGGAGCAGGTGTATGAAATCGATCCGGATCGCTGCACCGAATGTGTCGGGCATTACGATACCCCGACCTGCATTAAGGTTTGTCCGATTGACTGCATTATTACCGATCCGGCGCGCACCGAAACCGATGAGCAGCTGTGGGAAAAATTTGCCTTGTTGCACCATGCCGACAAGCTGTAAGCACCGATGACACTCAATAAAAAAGGCTGATCACCGATCAGCCTTTTTTGTTTGTCACGTTTTTATTTGTCACTACGGGCGGTAAAGCTAACGGGGGATAAAGCGCAGCGCCTGCGAGCAAGCCCTACGCCCATCCACCTAGGCCAGAATTAGGCCTGCACGCCGTGCTGACGCCACCATTCGCCCAGCAAAATACCGGTAGCGACAGACACGTTCAGACTTTCAACATGCCCAGTACCAGGGATAGACAAGGCCAGATCGCCCTGCTGCAGCGTATCATCGCTGATACCGCCCTTCTCTTCACCGAACACGATCACCACTTTAGCTGGCAGCTTAGTGCTGAACACAGACTGACCGGCATGGCTGGAGGTAGTCACGATGGTATAACCCGCCTGACGCAGACGCTCTAAGCCCGCAGCGAAATCTTCTACTGCGATCGGTTGCAGGAATTCAGCGCCACCTTCGGCAGTACGTACTGCGGCGCCAGACTCCAGATTGCCCGCTTGACGCATCACTACGCCACGAACACCAAAGTGCGCGCAAGAACGCATGATGCCGCCCAGATTGTGCGGGTTGGCCACATTTTCCAGTGCCAACAGGCAATCGCTGTCACGTGCGGTATCCAAATAGTCCAGCAGGTGCAGTGGACGACGCTTTTTGATCAGCAGACACACACCGCCATGGTGCTCACTACCGGCCACTTTCGCCATCTCTTCCGCATCGACCACGTGGTAGGCTTTACGGTTAGCCGCCATCCAGCGCAGGGTATCGCTAAAGCGTGGGGTGACTTGCGGGGTAAACCAGCCGCGTACAATCACATCCGGACGATTAGCGAACAGCACCTGACAGGCGTTCTCACCGTAAATACGGGTCTCTTCCGCGCGCTGACGGCGGATCTGCTCCATATCGATACCGTTATGCAGCGCTTCTGGCTCGTCAGACTCCACCTCAACACGCTCAGCGCTACGTGCATTACGCTTCAGGCTCAGGGTCTGCTCGCCACCCACATAGGCAGACTCACGCTCAACGGGGGTGTGCGCCACGAAGGTCACATTGCCCTGTTCATCTTGTACACGGTCAAAGCGCTGCTTTTCTGCATTGCCGCGTGGTGCATCGCTACGGCGATCAGAGCGACGATCATCGCTGCGCTTGTCATGACGTGGACGGTCATCGCGGCGGCCTTCTCCACGGCCTTCGCTGCGGCGCTCATCGTTAAAGCGTGGCTTGCGCTCACCGTCACGCTCGAAGCGTGGGCGGTCATCGCGGCGACCTTCTCCACGGCCTTCGCTGCGGCGCTCGTCGTTAAAGCGCGGCTTACGCTCGCCATCACGCTCGAAGCGTGGACGGTCATCACGGTGACCTTCACCACGGCCTTCGCTGCGGCGATCGTCGTTAAAGCGTGGCTTGCGCTC